>JAQXMV010000102.1 GCA_029013165.1 Oscillospiraceae bacterium
TTGATGAAGAACACCTCTGCCTTTGACTTGCCCGAGGCTTTGATCATACCGATACCCACAAGTGCTTCTTCCAGCTGAGCCTGTGCATTCTCCCATGCGGCAGGATCAATCACCGTCTCATTTTCGAGAGCCTTGCACTGCTCGATGGCAGCCTCTGCGGCCGCCAGTTTGTCAGCGGCAACTCCGTCGGCTTCAAACTCTGCAAAATCCTCGATCCAGTTGTCGACTTTTTTGGTGTTTCTCGCGTAGTTATACTGCGGAAATGCTTTCGCATTGGAATAGACATCGACCATATTGTCATCGACCATGATATTGATCGCCAGTTTCAGGCAGACATCGTTATTGGCCAGGGACTCATGGGACTGACCGCAGAAATACCAGGTGGTGTCAGGCAGCAGTCCGGTGGTGGGATCCACCACTCTGTCGGGCGAAATGTGGTCATGGTCGGGATTATTGCAGTAGGTACCCTTTGCCTGATAGTCGTCAGGCAGTGTGGTACCGAGATCGGCAAAGGTGGCACCCATGGAGGTGGACGAGGACTGAATAATTCCGTCGGAATTGGTCTTATTGTAGTTTTTGCTCAGAGGGAAAAGGGGCAGTCCGTAGCAGACAACATCAAAAACCTGGGTTCCGCCGGCAATCATCTGATTCTGATTGGCCTCAAAATGATCCCTTGCCAGCATAAAAGCGTCTACCTTTTCTGCCATCACGCTGTGCTCCTCATCGGCCAGCCACTTGGCTCTGGCTTCGGGATAATGCTCAGTGGGGCAAAGCGCCCAAAGCTGTGTGGTATTGCGGATAGCGGCTTCCACCACACCGTCTGCCAATCCGTAAACCATGCCCTTGAGTACTTCATTGGGAAGAAGGACGCGCAGCACCATATTGAGCAGATTGGTACCGATGGATTCGCCCATCAACGTGGTGAAAATATCACTGTAAAGAGCGTCTCTGTCCTCAATACTCAGATTGCCCACGAGAATGTCGCCGACGATGTCCGAGCCGTTAATGGCCGGAACCACATAGACCATTTTTTTGATCAGCTTATAATCCTGGGGGTACATCTCCAGATACTGAACCGCCACACTGCCGCCCATGCTTATGGGGCAGATATTGACCTGCTTGGCGCCGGTCTGAGGCATGACGGTCTCGGTGATAAATTCATGGAGAAGTCTTGCAGTGGTTGCCACATCACCCAGAGAGTCATAACCGAAAACATAAACATTGTCCTCGCCGATGATCTCGCCGCACTCCTGCATGGGCAGTCTGCGGTAATACATTTCCCTGATGTCCTCGGGCATTTCGGAGATCGGGCATTGATAGCAGGGAACCTCCACATTGTTTTCGTAGTTACCCTCGCTGTCCTTATGTATGGCAAAAAGAAGATTGTAGGCTGCCTTTTTCATTGCCTGCTGCAGTCCGCTGTCCTTGCGGGTAATGACCGCCATCAGGAGACTGGGCAGAGCCGTTTTGATAAGCGCACCGATGTCGATTTCCAGGGGCCAGCCTGTCAAATCGCCGCCGGACTTATCCTTTAGGCGGTTTCCGTCCTCATCGACGATATAGGTGTCATTCTGACCGATGCCGTGGATAATAATAACCGGGGTATCCCTGTCAAAAGCAGGAACATAGTCGTTCTCATTCTTCGCCGCCGCAAACATGGGTAATGCAGTCAGGATCACGGCAAGAACAAGAATCACACTGACGAGTTTTCTTGTTTTTTTCATTTTTATTTCTCTCCTTTGCAAATTGAAACATTTACCGAATTATTTTATAACACGCAACAATTTTTATCAATATGTTGTAATGATTTCTAATAATTGTTAAAGAAATGTTTATAATTATCCGCTGTTTCTACGAAAAAACAGCCTGATGGAGAGAGAAATACGCGTAATATTATACTGGCTGACAAAGAAAAATATGTGTGCAGATTTCTGCACAGATGCTCCTGCCGTGTGACCGCTTTTCAGAATAAAAAAGACGGCGAGTTTTTACATCTCACCGTCTTTTTTCTATTATTACTTCAGATATTATTTCAGATCGAGACTTTCCGCGATGCGAACCGTCTCCATGGCGTCTTTCGCATAATAGGTGGCGCCGATCATATCGGCATATTCCTGCGTCAGAACGGCTCCGCCTACCACGGTTTTGACCTGCGGCAGCGTCTCTGCCAACAGCTTGATGGTCTTTTCCATGGCTTCAACGGTTGTCGTCATCAGAGCGCTCAGACCCACCAGCGAGATTTTCTGCTCACGGGCGGCGTCCACGATGGACTGAGGCTCCACATCACGTCCGAGATCCACCACATCATAGCCGTAGTTTTCCAGCAGTACCCGGACAATGTTCTTTCCGATGTCATGAATATCGCCTTTCACCGTGGCTAGCAGGATTTTTCCTTTGGCCGCACCCACGGTATCCATGGCACTTTTCACGGCGTCAAAGGCTTTGGAGGCCGCCTCGGCACTCATCAGCAGTTGGGGAAGATACATGGTCTTTTCCTCAAAGCGCTTTCCCACCGTGTCGAGAGCCGGTACGATTTCATCATTGATAATATCAAGGGGCGCCATGGTTTTGAGCATGGACTTTGCCGCTTCATAGGCCTGCTCCTTGAGGCCTTTGATAATGGAGCGTTTCAGCTCACTGCCCTGCGTCACCGTCTCAGCCGCCGGCGAAGCCGAAGCGGCCGTCAGTGCCGCCGGAGCCACCGTAGAGGCAAATTGGATATATTCCGCACAGCCCTTGTCCAACCCGTTAAGGGCCAAAAAAGTATGATAGCTCTGCATCATTTCCGCCGAATAAGGATTCATAATCGCACAGGAAAGTCCCTTGGTCATGGCCATGGTCATAAAGGCCGCATTCACGGCCGGTCTGCCGGGCAGACCGAAAGAAATATTCGACACGCCGAGACTGGTGTGAACCCCCAGTTCCTTTTCGATCAGTTCGATGGCATCGAGGGTGATTCTTCCGCTGTTATCGTCGGAAGAAACCGTCATGGCCAGCGGATCGACGATGACATCTTTTCGGTCAATGCCGTACTTTTCGCACTCGAGGAGTATTTTTTTCGCTATAGCCAGTCGGCCCTCGGCTGTGTCGGGTATCCCCTTTTCGTCGATGGTCAGAGCAATGAGCGTGCCTCCGTATTTTTTCGCTAAAGGCAGAATCTCATCCATGCTTTCCTGCTTGCCGTTGACGGAATTGATCAGGGGCTTGCCGTTATAGATCCGCATGGCCTTTTCCAGAGAGCTCGCCTTGACGCTGTCAAGCTGCAGGGGCAGATCCAACACTGCCTGCAGTTCTTTCACGGCGTCGGTGAGCATCTTATCCTCGTCGATTTCCGGCAGTCCCACATTGACATCGAGGATATGCACGCCCTTTTCCTGCTGGGCAATGCCCTCGGAAATGATATACTGAATGTTTCCGTCGCGCAGAGCCTGCTTGAATTTTGACTTGCCCGTGGGATTGATTCTTTCGCCGATGAGGATCGGCCGCTTGCCGATCTCCACGGCATGAGTATAAGAGGAAACCAAAGTATGATTTTTCTTTTCGGGATAGATGAAAGAAATATCCGCCGTTTTTTCCACAGTTTTGCGGATATATTCGGGCGTTGTGCCGCAGCAGCCGCCCAGCACACAGACACCTAAGGAAGCAATCTCCCTCATGCAGTCGGAAAACTCCTCACTGTCCACATTGAAAACCGTCTTTCCCCCGACCTGCCTGGGCAGACCGGCATTGGGATTGACGATAACCGGCAGGGAGGAATATTCCGTATATTCCCGTGCGATTTCCACCATCTGACGGGGGCCCAGTGAACAGTTCATACCGATGGCCTGAACACCGAGACTTTCCAGCATGGCGATCATCGCCTTGGGAGAAGCGCCAGTCATCAGTTTGCGGTTTTCGTCAAAGACATTGGTGACAAAAATCGGGAGATCGCTGTTTTCTTTCGCCGCCAAAACCGCCGCCTTTGTCTCATAGGAATCGTTCATGGTTTCAATGATGATCAGATCCGCACCGTATCTGACGGCCAGTCTTACACTTTCGGCAAAGATCTCCACAGCCTTTTCAAAGGGCAGCTCACCGATGGGCTCGAGCATCTTGCCCAAAGGGCCCATATCAAAGGCAACATATTTGTCAGCCTCTCCGAAAGAATCGACGGCAGACCTGGCGTTAGCCAAAGCGGAGCCGATGATTTCATCAAGGTTATCGAATTTCAGCCCATTGGCGCCGAAGGTATTGGCGGAAATAATATCGCTGCCGGCCTCCAGATAGGCGCGGTGGATATTCCGGATCACCTCCGGGTGGCTGATATTCCAGTTTTCCGGATATTCGCCGGCTTTCAGTCCTGCCTCCTGCAGGAGTGTGCCCATTCCGCCGTCAAAATAGAGACGACCTTTTTTCAGTTTTTGGGTAACTGTCATTCTATTTCCTCTATTCCTGTTTGATCTTTTATACCGACAAAGGCCGTGACGGATTTTTTCGGCGTCATCAGAAGCGAATCCGTCAGGGTCAGTCCCAGCTTTCTGCCGGCGTCAAGAAAAGCGAGAATACCTTTCTGATAGTCCAGAGACACACCGCCATATCCGGGACTGAAGCGCGGTTTGCACGCCCCCGAAGAATGCGCCAGCTCCCGACAGACCTCATCGCACCAGACCTCAACGGCAGAAGAAGCGATGCAGTCGATGATCATGGCTTTGGCCGGCGACAGAACGGAATAACGCCGGATCAGTCTGTCGATTCCGGCACCTGCTGTTGCGGCAAAAAGCCAGCAGACACGGCAGCCTGTCAGATTTTTGGCAAGGTTACCGTTCTCTATACGGCAAAAGCCGAAATCCAGCAGCTCACCATCTTTATTTATATGTGCCGGCCTTGCCACCGCCTTATAGGAGGCCGCCGCCATAAACTCCCCGAGGCATTCCTCATAGAGTCTCTCAAAAGCCTCATTATCGGCTCCCGACCGATATCCCATATACCGGAGAGCCTCGCTCTTGTCCGGCAGCAGATCCCTGCCCGGACGGAAAAAATATCTGAGTTCGTCTTTCATTTTTACTTGATAATTTCGCTGATGTTGCTCTGGATCGCCGCCGCGACATCGGGCCTGTTCATGGAATAAATGTGAACGGCGTTGATACCGTTGGCATAAAGATCAATGATCTGCTCCGTGGCATAGGCGATACCGGCCTGCTTCATGGCTTTCGGATTGTCACCGTATTTATCCACAATCCTGCAGAAACGCTGCGGCAGAGCCGAACCGGACATGGCGCAGATGCGCTTGATGGATTTCGGGTTCACCACCGGCATAATGCCCGCCACCACAGGGACATGGATTCCTGCCTCGCGGATACGGTACATAAAGTTATAGAGAACATCATTATCAAAAAACATCTGTGTCACCAGGAACTCCGCGCCGGCTTCCACCTTGGCTTTCAGATATTTGATATCCTGAAAAGAAGAGGGACTTTCCGGGTGGGATTCCGGATAGCAGGCGCCGCCGATACAGAAGCCGCCATACTGTCTGATCTCCTCGGTCAGCTCGCTGGCATAGTGATAGTCCAGGTGATCACGGCTCATTCCCTCGGGGATATCACCGCGAAGCGCCAAGATATTATCGATGCCTTTGCTCCTGAGCAGATCCAGCTGTTTGCTGATCTGATCCTTCGTGGAGGAGACACAGCTCAGATGTGCCAGTGCCGGCACGGAAAAATTCTTCTGCAGATTCTCCGCGATGGACACGGTGTGCTGTGAGGTGCCGCCGCCGGCACCGTAGGTGACGCTCATATAGGACGGAGTCAGAGAGGCGATCTCTTCCGTCGCTTTCTTAATACTGTCAAAGCTGTCGCTGGTTTTCGGCGGAAAGACCTCAAAGGAGAGGGAGGGCTTTTCCGCTGTGATGATGTCGATTATTTTCATGGACTTATCTCCGTTTACTTAGTTTTTCAGCGAATGCATGGGAGCCGGGATTCTGCCGCCCCTGGCGATGAAATCGGCGCTGGAAAACTCGTGTACCGGCATCACCGGAGCCGAGCCGAGCAGTCCGCCGAATTCGAGAATATCCCCCACCTTGTGACCGATAGCAGGAATGATTCTGACGGCAGTGGTCTTGGTGTTGACAACGCCGATAGCCGCTTCGTCGGCAATGATGGCGGAAAGCGTCTCAGCGGAAACATCACCGGGAACGGCGATCATGTCAAGACCCACCGAGCATACGCAGGTCATGGCCTCCAGCTTATCAAGGGTAAGGGCGTTTTTCATCGCCGCCGCGATCATGCCCTCGTCCTCACTGACGGGAATAAAGGCACCGGAAAGGCCGCCGACATGGTTGCTGGCCATCACACCGCCTTTTTTCACGGCGTCATTGAGCAAAGCAAGAGCCGCTGTGGTGCCGTGGGTGCCGCAGACCTCGAGGCCCATTTCCTCCAGGATCCGGGCAACACTGTCACCCTTTTCCGGCGTCGGTGCCAGAGAAAGATCCACAATTCCGAAGGGCACACCGAGCCTCCTCGAAGCCTCAGAAGCCACGAGCTGGCCCATTCTGGTGATCTTGAAAGCTGTCTTTTTGATGGTTTCCGCCACAACATCAAAGGGCTGACCTTTGCATTTCTGCAGAGCGTGATAAACGACGCCCGGGCCGCTGACGCCGACATTGATGACGCACTCGGCTTCACCCACACCGTGAAAGGCGCCGGCCATGAAAGGATTGTCCTCAACGGCATTGGCGAAAACCACCAGCTTGGCGCAGCCGAAGCCGCCCTCATCAGCCGTCATATTGGCAGTCTTTTTGATGACTTTTCCCATGAGAGCCACGGCGTCCATATTGATGCCTGCCTTCGTGCTGGCAACGCTGACGCTGGAGCAGACTCTCTCGGTGGAGGCGAGAGCCTCCGGAATGGAATTGATCAGGTTGATATCGGAGTTTGTCATGCCCTTGTGGACAAGAGCCGAAAAACCGCCGATAAAATTCACGCCGCATTTTTTCGCCGCGTCGTCCAGTGCCTTGGCAATGGGCGTATAGTCCTTTTCCTTGCCGGCGGCGGCCACCAGGGAAATGGGCGTCACAGAGATTCGTTTATTGACAATGGGTATGCCGAACTCTCGCTCAATGGCTTCACCCGTTGCCACGAGATTTTCGGCAAGACGGGTGATCTTGTCATAGATTTTCTTTGCCGTTGTCTCCACACTGTCGCTGCAGCAGTCCAGCAGGGAGATGCCCATGGTGATGGTTCGGACATCAAGATGCTGATTGTCGATCATGTCGATGGTGGAAAGTATTTCTTTTTGACTGTGCATGGTTTTCCTCCTCTTTACACGCGGTGCATGAGGTCGAAAATGTCCTCTCGCTGAATCCTGATGTTCAGTTTCATTTCATCGCCCTTGTTCTTCAGGCTTTCGCTGACTTCGGTAAAGCTCTTGGTACACTCGGCCAGATCAATGAGCATGGTCATGGTGAAAAAGCCCTCCATAACGGTCTGACTGATATCAAGGATATTGATTTGGCTGTTAGCCAGCAGGGTGCAGACCTCGGCAATAATACCGGCTCTGTCTTTTCCGATTACGGTTACGATTGCTTTCATATTCTGTTATACCGTCCTTTAATATATTTTATCTCATTGTGTATTTTAACACAATGAAGAGAAAAGTCAATATGAAGATAAAATATCCTCATTAGAAAATGATATGAAGACTTTGATATCAAATCGTCAGAAATTGACTCAATATGAAAATATACTTAATTCCTATATGAACACAAGCGAATTACCTTCAGATAGTCAAAAAGTTCCTTCGTGGTATGTGAAGCTTCAATCAAAGAAGAAAATATAAATAATTCAATAAGTTA
>JAQXMV010000103.1 GCA_029013165.1 Oscillospiraceae bacterium
ACCTCCAGGATATAATCTCTGCCGCAGACGGCTCCGGTATTCTGGGTAATCACCGAAAGACTGGTCTGATAGGCAAGATCGGGGAAATTATTATCCTGACTCAGGTGCCCCAAAAACAGTCTTGTGGTTCCCTTGGCAATCAGCTCGCTTGCCATTTCCGCACAGACCTCATTGCTCAGATGTCCCACATCGGAAAGAATCCTGCGCTTGAGTATGTAGGGATAGGGGCCGTTTTTGAGCATACCCACATCGTGATTGCTCTCGAGCATGACCAGACTGCAGCCCAGCAGACTGCGCCGGATCTCCTCGGTGATTTTTCCCGTGTCCGTGGCAACGGCAGCCCGCTGCCCGTCGGGCAGGGTCACGCTGTAGCCGCAGCTTTCCCGGCAGTCATGGGAGGTGGCAAAGGGCGTGACGGTGAGATCACCGATCACAACGCCGTTTTTCGGTATGACCTCAAAAGGGAATTTGCCGTTAATGGTGCCGTTTTCCTCCAGATAAGAAAGAGTTCCCTCGGTAGCGTAAACGGGGATATGATGGCTGCTGGCCAGCACACGCAGACCGCTAATGTGGTCACTGTGTTCGTGGGTAATAAAAATCGCGCTGATATCCTCGGGATCCACCTCCCGGTCAAGCAGAGCCGTTTTTAGCCTTTTGGCGCTCACACCGGCGTCAATGAGTACGGAGGTACTACCCGAGCCGATCAGCGTGGAATTACCCGCGCTGGAGGAAAAAAGCGAACAAAATCTTGCCATTGTACATCTCCCTTTTTCAAAGAAAAAATCCGGTCATACACTGTACTTCCGGATTCCCTTTTCTCTTGGTCTTTGCGGCTTCACCGGGGCGAAGCCTTATTTTGTCAGATCAAAAAACGCAATCGTCCAAACCGCCGGCTCAGCCTGCATTTTCCGTCTTGACCTCATCACGCACTTCCATGCGGTATATGTCTGCGCCGAGATTTCTCAGCTTTTCCACATAATCCTCATAGCCTCTGTCGATATAGATGATATCCTCGATCTCCGTGACGCCTCTTGCAATGAGACCGGCAATGATCATCGCCGCGCCGGCTCTGAGGTCATCGGCCTTCACCGGTGCACCGGTGAGCTCGCTGACGCCCTGGAAAACGGCGATGGTACCGTCCACCCGGACATCGGCCCCCATGCGGATCAGCTGATCGACATATTTGAAGCGGTTATCCCATACGCCCTCAGACACGAGGCTGGTACCCTCGGCCACGCTGAGAAGAACCGACATCTGCGGCTGCATATCCGTGGGAAAGCCCGGATGAGGCATGGTCTTGAGGTTGATTCTCCTGAACCGGCCCTCGGACTGCACACGGACGCTGTCGTCATATTCCGTAACCTGCGCACCGCACTCAATGAGTTTGGCCGTGATGGACTCGAGATGCTTGGGAATCACATTCTTGATCAGCACATCTCCGCCGGTTGCCGCGGCGGCAACCATATATGTTCCGGCTTCGATCTGGTCGGGAATTATGTTATAGGTACAGCCGTGAAGCTCATTGACACCGTGAATCTTGATGACATCGGTGCCAGCTCCCCTGACATCGGCTCCCATGGAGTTGAGGAAGTTGGCCAGGTCAACGATGTGCGGCTCCTTGGCGGCATTGTCGATGATGGTCAGTCCCCTGGCTTTGACGGCTGCCAGCATAATATTGATCGTGGCACCGACGGAAACCTTATCCATATAGATATGACTGCCCGTCAGACGGTCGGCGCTGGCGTTGATCATAGCGTTTTCCACCGTTGCTCTGGCACCGAGAAGCTCGAAGCCCTTGATGTGCAGATCAATGGGGCGAACACCGAAATTACAGCCGCCGGGCAGAGCAACCTTGGCTCTGGAATACCGGCCCAAAAGCGCTCCGATGAGATAATAGGAGGCTCTGAGCTGCTTGGTCATTTCATGGGGAACAATATAGGAATTAACGGTTTTTGTGTTAATTTCAATGGTGTGCTTGTTGATATATCGGATCTGTGCTCCCATCTGGCTGAGAATTCTGACCATGCAGGAAACATCGCTGATATTCGGTATATTTTCAATGCGGCAGATATCCTGGGCTAAAAGCGTTGCGGGTATAATGGCAACTGCGGCGTTTTTGGCGCCGCTTATTTCAACTTCACCGGATAGTCTGTTACCGCCGTGGATAACTAACTTTTCCAAAATCAATCTCCTCTTTCCGTTTTACTTCGTACAAAGTCTTATCTTCGGAAATTCACTTCAATATTCTTTTTTATATATGCCTCTTTCGGCAATGATGATAATGATCACAAAACAAAAATGTCTGATAAAAAACGCAACAGACACTCTTCAACCGTTGTATTATATCACTATTGAGAGCAAAAAGGAAGAGTTTTTTCCGTTTTTGTGAAAAATTAACTAAATATATTTTCATATCTGTGTATTTTTATAATCTTATCATTAATTAGTCTTTGTCAAAGAGCGATTTAAACCCTCTATCAATTAATGTAAACTTCACTTTCTTTTTCCGTTCACAATTTTTTTGTAAATATTTTCATACAGATTACACATTCGTGGTGTATTATACTGTTGTAAAATTATCGTTTTTCTGATACAATAATACGGTAATAGCCATAAGGAGGAATGAATATGGATTATGTCAAGCAGGCAAGGCGCCTGCAGGCCGAGGGAATCGCCAAGGCGCTGGAAAAGAGAAACATGATCGCGCACATCTGCGCAGACAGAAACGAATGTCGGGAAAAGATCCTTTCGCTGATTCCCGCAGGAAGCTCGGTGAGCTGGGGCGGCAGCGAAAGCATGAAACAGTGCGCTCTGCCCGAGGCACTGAAGACCGCAGGCCAATATACGGTCCTTGACCGGGGAGAATATCCGCCGGAGAAGATGCAGGACTTCTATGTCAGCTCCTTTTGCAGCGATTATTTTCTCATGGGCACCAACGCCATTACCCTTGACGGCGAGCTGATCAATGTCGACGGCAACGGCAACCGTGTGGCCAGTCTGATTTTCGGGCCGAAGCATGTTTTCGTCATCGCCGGCATGAACAAGGTCGTTCCCGATGTGGCTCAGGGCTACATCCGCACAAGGAACCTTGCCTCACCGCCCAACACCCTGCGCCTGGCAAAGAACACACCCTGCGCCTCTCTGGGAAAATGCGGCGACTGCCTGAGTCCCGACTGTATCTGCAACCAGATCGTCGTGACGAGAAGAAGCCGCGACAAAGAGAGGATTCATGTATTTTTGGTCTGTGAAGACCTGGGATTCTGATCACACGCAGAAAGGAAGCGAGAAAATGAAAAGCAAGAAACTGACGACTCTGCTGCTGACAGCCCTGTGCTCACTCATGCTCCTGAGCGCTTTCATGCTGCCGGCTAGCGCCGCCACCTCCATTGCCAAGGCATCGGTCAAATACACCGCCGCCTATACCTATACCGGAGGGGCCATCAAGCCTGCCGTCACCATTACGGTCGGCGGCAAAACCCTGACGGCAAGTCAATATTCCGTCAGCTACAAAAACAACAAAAATGTGGGCACCGCCACCATGACCATCACCGGCAAAGGCGGCTATACCGGCAGCCTGATCCGATATTTTTACATAACGCCGAAAAAGGTCACCGGTATCAAGGCCTCCACCACCGACAGTAAAGTCACCCTTTCCTGGAGCGCCGTTCC
Source organism: Oscillospiraceae bacterium (assembly GCA_029013165.1). Lineage (GTDB taxonomy): Bacteria > Bacillota > Clostridia > Oscillospirales > Acutalibacteraceae > UBA6857. The sequence goes on from JAQXMV010000103.1 coordinate 3,670, forward strand.
CGGCGCCACCGGCTATCAGGTCTATCTTTACACCGCTGAGGGCTGGAAGCGCCTGGGCAACACCGCCAACACCAAATGTACCCTCTCGGGCTACAGTGCGGCCACCGCGTATAAGTTCAGAGTGAGAGCCTACGCCAAAAATGCCGCGGCCAAGCATGACAGCTACAAATACCTGTACTCACCTTTCTCTGACATCTGCACGGCCATCACCACCCTGAAAAAGCCCGCAACGGTCAAGGCTTCCTCCATCGCATACAACTCAGCCAAGCTGAGCTGGAGCGCCGTTTCCAAGGCCAGCGGCTATCAGCTTTGGCTCTATGACACCGATGCCGGCAAATGGGTCTGCAAATATCAGGGTACGGCAAACAGCTATACGCTCACGGGCCTTTCACCGGCCAAAACCTACAGCGTCAGAGCAAGAGGCTTCGTCAAGGTCTCGGGCAAGTGGATCTACAGCCCTGTCAATGAATACACCTTTAAAACCGCCCCGGCTCAGATCAAGACCTTCACCGCCGAGGCCACAGGTCCCGACACCGTCAAGCTCGTATGGTCAAGCGCCGGCTCCGTCAGCGGCTATCAGATCAAAATGGCCGAGGTCTATGACGACGGCACCTACGGTGCCTACGAAAAGATCGACAATTTCTCTTCCTCCGAAAGGAGCACCGTTGTCTCCGTGGCCGGCGGCGCAAAATACCGTTTCCGGATCACCGCCTATATCTATTATAACGGGGAATATATTTTCTCCCCCTGGAAGTACAGCGTCATTGTCACCACGCCCCTGCCCAAGGTGGAGAATTTCAGAGCCGGCAGCGTAACCAACACCTCTGCAAGCCTTTCCTGGAATATCGCCTCCGGCGTCAGCGGCTATAAGCTCTACAGCGGTTCCACGCTGATCGCTACTCTTTCCCGAACACAGAACACCTATGTGGTGAAAAATCTCGATGAGGAAACCCGATACACCTTCTCCATTCAGACCTACAAGGGAACAGACACCGGCGAAAAGAACACCATCACCGTCACAACGGACAACAGCAACGTGGACTCCGTCACTTTCACAAAGTCCGTAAGCAGCCTGTCTCTCGGTCAGACGGCAACGGTCACCGCCACGGTTTCTCCCTCTTATGCTGCGGATAAATCCATCACCTATTCTTCCTCGAATCCGCTGATCGCGAAAATAGACGACGCAGGTGTCATTACCACCGTCTATCCCGGCAAAACCGTGATCACGGCAAGAAACGAATCCAGCGGCAAGAGCGCCAGCTTCACGCTGACGGTCAAGGACAAGGCAACCACGGGCTTTGATCTGCCGGAAACCATCTATGTTTTCACCGGCAAGCCCTGTACCCTTTATCCGGAGTTCATCCCTGCCGGAAATGCTGACAGAGGCTTCACCGTCTCCGTGCAGAACTATGTGCAGTCCGGCAAGACTTATACTTATACCGATTATCTCACCATCACCAAAAGCGGCAGTGTGACGCCCAAAAAGGTAACAAAAACCAATGCCTTCCTCGGCATCGGCAGTGAACCCTTTGCCTTTAACATTACTTTCACCGCCTCAGACAGCGGCGTGACCGCCACCACGAAGATACAGGTTATCGACGGCGACAATGTGCCGAAAACTTTCAGTCTCGTTGACAAGAGTCAGGGCGCCGCATGGTATTTCGGCAACAGCTCCCGTCTCTCTGTTGATCTGACCACCAATAACTATTTCAACATGGGTCAGCTTTCCTGGAAGTCCACACGGCCTGAGATCGCCACCGTTGACCGCGACGGCAACATCAAGTGCGTGGGTGTCGGAAGCACCGACATCATCGCCTATTCTCCCGGCGGCGGACTGTCCACGCGCCTGACCATCAACACCAGAGCGTCCATCAAAATCGCCAAGAATTATTTTTATGACTGCAAGATCGGTGAAACCTACTACATCGACGCGCAGGTTCAGCCGGCAGGTGCCTCAGCCAAAATCGTATATTCCGCCCTGGATTCTTCCATCGCCAGCGTAGAAAACAAAGACACCGGCGCCGTGCGGTTCAACGGCAACGGCGCGGCAAGAGTCATCGTCAGCCTGGAAAATCAGCCCCTTGAGACCTACGAGGTCTGGTTTGATTCCCTGCGCACCGACGCTCCCAGCGGAACCAAGTCTCAGCTTTATGCCATCATGCGCACCTACGCCAACAGCATCAAGTCAGGCGTCAATCTACCCGGTTTCACCAGAACCGACGCCTCCTATTTTGACAACTTCTCTGTCAAGGACAAAAGCTCCTCAGCCATCAAAGCCTTTACGGCCGAAGATCTGAAAGCTATGTTCATGGATTTTGCCGCTCCGCAGTCTGTCACGGTTTTCCCGGTCTATGTGGGCGATGACAACTACAACAAAAAGTGGGAAGAATATCTTTCCTATATCCCCATCAAGGGTCAGACCCAGACCATTCTCGACGGCTTGGATCTGAACAAGAGCGTCAAGAGCGTGGAAGTCATCGACGACGGCGGCTACACCTTTGACATGAAGCTGACGCTGAACAGCGAATACTTCTCGTCACTGCCCACCTCACCGGCCGGCACCGCCCACGGCAAGGTCTTTGACATTCTGACCAATTCCTATATTGCCAGCATTCTCGACTCCATCAACAACAGCGGCAGCGGCATGAAAATGACCTACGGAAGCTTTACACAGAATTATCATGACAGCTCCATGATCATCACCGTCAACAAACTGACTGACAGAGTCACGGCGATCCATTATGACATGAATATCAAAGTCAATGTGACCGATTACAGCCTGAAGGCCAGTCTGATCTCCTACACGGCAGATGTGGGCTTCGACTGCAACAATGTGATCAGTATAAATTTTAAGTAAAATATTTCAGCTGTAATAACGCCCTGCATCTAACGATGAATCCGTCAGATGCAGGGCGTTCCGGATTTCTGGTGAAAACCTGCTCTTGTCTTTCTATTTTGCAATCCTCAGTATCTCTCATTTTGCAAATATACTGATCAAATCTCTGAATCCATAACTGTGTTCAGCATTTTACCGTTACGCCTACCATACCACACGATTTCGCGAGCATATTCTTTCCAACTGAGCATACCGGAACATTTAACCGTTATGACCATCTCTTTTCTTTCAGGCTCAGTTATGCTCTCGTCAAAAATGTGATTGAAATAGTCATTCCAGTCGTATAAGGTCTCAATAGACTTTTTCCCTGTACCGGGCAGCGCCAACATTTCTTTCTGATAATTGAAAAGATCATCAAACAAAAGAGAATCCTCAAAATATCTCCTTAAAAACACTTTGATTTCCCCATAAAATTGGTCCGCCTCAGCACAGCAACACAAGAACACTCCTTCCTCAAAGGGCCAATAAATATCACCGAATCGACTATCAGTAAAATTCAAACTTCCGTGTCCGCTGAGAAATGGATCAACGCTGGAAAAAACCTTTTCAAAAATATTCTTTATAACAATGCTTTTCGTCTCAATCCAATCAAACAGAGACATATAAAAGTTGAAATACGAGATTTTCTTTGCTTTTCTAAGGTATATTGCGATAAACCTCAACATCCCCATACAGTGAAAGCTCTGCGCACAGGCAGTGATCTTCAACGCCGTTTTCCATTCATCGCAACTCATAGTGCTGGTTTCAACAACGATTTCAGACCGTGAACCTAATTGCTTATTATCGTCAATCGGTTCATGATTCTGACAAAATCGAGAAACTATCGTTTTGATCTTATATTTATCAATATATTCTTTTGAATACATGATTGTGTTCGGAAGAAACTCACAGCGGTACATAGCAATACAATAGTGCTGTCCCGCTTCAATAATAGAGAATAATCCCCGACAATAGCTTTCGAGTGTCTCACCGGGCAAGCCTAAAATCACATCGGTATAAGTGTATATCCCTGCTCGATTATATCTTTCGAGCTGAGTCTTAAGATTGCTGACACCTATATCTTTTCTGCCAATGATGTCAAGAACTTCAGGAGTCATACTTTGCACCGCAACGGAAACACCGCGGTTGAGGCCTGCTAGATCAAGACAACGGTTGATCTCAAAAGTCAAATCATCTTTATTCTTCGCAGCAGTTGTTTCAAAGACTTGGGGAAAACCGTATTTTTTCTTCAACTCAATCGTATACTGAGCTATTTCCATATCTCTATCCAGTATACCAAAATTGGAATCGGCACACATGCAATAGGATATTTTGTGTTGTGCTATCCAGTCGAGATCGCTTTTCACCCGAGTCAACGGAAACTTTCGGAAGCTGCTTCCGCTTCTTGCCCAACAGCAATATATGCACCCATAGGGACACCCTCTGTTTGTCTCTATGACAGCATCAAACTGCACATCTTTATACTTGGGATTATTAATCACTGCATCAAACAATCCCGTAGAATACGGAGACGGAAAGTCAACGATATCCGGTGAATCTTCTTTCCGGGTTTTAAATAATCCGTTGTCTTTTCTGAAAGAAATATTGGGGATATCATCCATACACATTCCCTCTGAAAAAGCACGAAGAACATAAAAAAATGTGGCTTCGCCTTCACCATGCATCAGAATATCAATAAAGCTATATTTTTCAAGATAGGTTAAATCATCGGGTATCTGGGGGCCTCCGAAAACCACAATACACTCCGGCCACTTTTTCTTAATCTCCTGAGCCAGTATCAGGTTGTATTCAATATTCCACAAATAGCTGGAAAAACCAACCAAAAAAGGAAAATCCATTTGCGAAATAACATCTGAAACCCTTGATTTGGTAATAATAAAATCTTTGAAACAGTAATGATCCCGAATGATTTTGTGGGAAAGAGAATATGCAGCAAGAGTTCCAGCTGCATAGGGAAGAAACAACGAACCGGTATCAGAATAATTTGCCTGAACCAAATAGATATTTTTCATCTGCTCTTTTCCCTCGTTTCTCTACATAACTTCATGAAATGTACTTGATTTTTGATACGATATTCTGTCCACCTTTTCGGCCAAACCAAATGGTATTCTTTGCAAATTCCGGCAAATTTGAAGATATATCGGAAAGATCAAATTCCAGTGTGTTTTTCTTCTTTTCAAGCGGTTTATAGGAATCCGAATAGATACCGGTAAAATAGGAATAAAAATCAAAATCAAGCGAAAGAATCAGACGCTTGTTATACGGATTCTTGACCACTGCCTTTTGATATGAAAGAAGCTGATCAAAAAGATCATCATCGTCAAAATACTTCTCAAGAAATTGTACGATTTCAGAATAAAATTCCTCGTATTTCTTGATGATTTTCAGGAAGGAACCTTCTTCCAGCGGCCAGGTCAACTCTCCGAAATCAGGATCGCAACAAGTCAGAGAGCCGCGGTTGTCCAGAATCTCCCTGTATTTTCCGTCAAGCCAATAGAAAACCGAACCGCAAATGCTGTCTCTATTGGCTTTGGCCCAATTGATTAGATCAGAATAAAAATCTGTATACTTAACCTGCTTTTCAAAAAACAAATAAATGGCAATGCATTGCAACAATCCCAAATTATGAAAGGCTCTGACAAAAACATGGAGAATATTGCAGGCGATCCAGTCTTCTCTTGTCATAGACGATGTGGACACCACAATTTTAGAATACTCCGGTATCTCCTGATTATTCGGAATAACATGATACTGATGCTGTTCGGTAACCGCATACTGAATGTCATATTTTTTCATATATTCTGGGCTACCCATGATGGAATTGCCGAGAATTTCACAGTTGAAAAAGTTGATTGCCATATGCTGACCACATTCAAGCAGTTGTTCGATTCCATTCCGGAAGCTGTTATAGGTTTCTCCGGGCAAACCGAGAATAATTTCCGAATAGGCAGCGATACCGTTGCTGTTATACATCGACATGAGCTTATGGAAGTTTTCAATGGGCATGTTTTTACGATAAATATTATTAAGCACTGTCTGATCCATTGACTGGAAAGAAAGAGTCGCACCTTTGCTCATACCGGCATCGTTGAGCATTTTATTGATGGTATAAACGGTTTCGGAATTCGTCTTGGAATATGAAGCCTGGAATTTCTGTGGATACCCGGTTTCCTCATTCTTTTTTATCACATATTTAACAATATCTCCGTCACGAGGGAACAATCCGAAATTAGCATCGGCACAGAAGCAGTATTCTATTTTGTGCTCACTCATCCAGTCGATTTCTGCCTTAACCATATCAAGATCGAAGCTTCTTACCTTAGCTTTGATATTACCCCAATCACAAAAGGCGCACCGATTCGGACAACCTCGGGTCGTTTCAATGATTGCTGAAAATTCCAGCGTCTCATTCTTTACCAGTTCGTCGAAATATCCCTTAAGATACGGCGACACCCTGTTGGGAATCTCGGAAACAACGCTGTCAGTTCTGATAACCTGATTCCCTCTCCTATAAACAAGATTGCTAACATGTTCAATCTGTTCATAACCTGCAAGGGATAACAGAAGATTGGTGAAGCTGTCCTCACCTTCTCCCAAAAGGCAAAAATCCGCATAATCACCGTAGGCCACCTCACTGTCTGCGGTGATCTGATGACCGCCGAAAGCAATATAACAATCAGGATAGACTTTCTTCAATGCCTTGGCAAGCGCTTTGTTATATTCATAATTCCAAACATAACAGGAAAAACCCACAAAAAATGGGTCTTCAAAAAAGCCCAGTGCTTTTTCGATGCTTAATCTTTTATAAATGAAGCCTTTGAACGTATACTCCTTTTTGATTCTATCGTCTTCAAAGGCATAGGCTACAAGAGAGCCGGCTGCATAGGGAAAATAAACCGAATTTCCGTATTGCGAATTAGGTTGAACCATATAAATATTTTTCATAATAACACCCCGGATTGAATGATAATTATTGTATCATAAAACATAATTCATTGATTGACATCTTTGTTATTCTCGATCTTTTTCAGAGAATTCTTATATTCAGGCATACAGAAGCGGAGCCTAGCCGCACAGGATATGATCAGAACAGCCGCCTGAAACAGCTTCCAAAAATTATAACTGGACAAACCTTCCGTCCTTTTACGATATACCGTGGGAATCTCCTCATATTCAGCACCCATAAATAGCGGCTTCATTGTGTATTCATAGGCCACTGTTTTCGGATTGCTGAAATTGCATTTTTGATAGAGGCCATGAGGATAAATCTGGTAAAGGGAAACCGAATCCCGTGCCCGTTTACCGATAAGCAAACCCACAATCGCATTGAGTGTACGGCTTGCCAATTCATGAAATCTGCCGTATCCCTCAACAACGGAATCTTTGAGCCATTTGGATGCACAAATGATTCTCTCTGGATGTTGTTTTGCTTTTTCAACGAAGGTCCTAATTTCTTTCGGCGACATTTCCATATCCGCCGCCATAATAATAAAATGGGTGCTCTTCACAAGGGTCGGAATTTCAGCAATGCAGGTTTCAAGAGTATCGGCCTTTTGAAAATAAATATCAATCTTTCCGTTGTCGCATTCTGAAACCAGTCTTTCAGCAATTTCACAGGCACGGCATTCGCGGTTTTTTAAGACAATGACAATTTTTTCCAGATCATCTGTCGGGCAATATCGATTAATATTGCTGATTGTTTCTTCGAGAAGTCTAGTTTCATTCGACGCCAACACAAACACCGTAACCGAACCAAAACTGCTTTCCATTACACCCATTGTTACACCTTTTTTTCGAAAATCTTCAGGACAAACGGTTGTTTAGTCCTGTTCCTATTCATTATACTAAATACTGTATATATCAATTTTCTTGACGGGAGTTTTTACGGCTTTAAAATTTTCCGCAACAAAGCACTTAAAAGCCGCAACAGACACATTCTCTTTCAAAATCACAAGAAGATAACCGCCTCCGCCGGCTCCGAGGAACGAAACGGCATCGGCCACTGAAAAGCATCGCTCCACCATGGCGTCAATCGCCTCATTGGTTACAAGGGGCGATATCAGCTTCAGGAGCTCTCTGTGCTGATTCACACATTGACAAAAACTCGGTATGTCACCGTTCTCGATGCTACCGATGAGCTTTTTGTTGAGCAATCTGATCTTCATGTGCCCTTCGATCGACTCCTCGTTTTGATCCAGATAGCGGTTCACCACATCATTGACAATAAATCGCCCGAAATGGCGCTGACCGGTGGGCAAGAGAACCAATCGCTGTGAAAAGAGCTTGGTCATACTGTCCGGATAGCTGATAAAATCAACGGCGATATCCTGGTCAATTCCCGGTTGGGTCGTTCCGGATTTTATCGAAGGATATAAACCTCCCACCTGATCTTGCCAACCGCCGCCGGTTTTCATGATCTGTTCGGCCACAAAAACCATCTTTAATATTTCGCTTTCACTTCGTTCGATACCGAAAAATTCAGACAAAGCCTGGATACAGCCGCCCAAAAGAATACTGCTGGTGCCGAGGCCCGATCCTTTGTCAACACCTGTGACAAAAGTGGAAAGCCGAAAGCCGCAATCCATAACCGTATTTTCCGAAATACCCATCGTTTTCAATGCAGAAATATGCAAAATAAAATCTGACAAGTCTTCTTCGCAGTCTGCCTCTTGGAAGCTGAATTCCGTATGTATACCGTCGCTGCAAAAGGCAATACGGTTTTCCACGAGCTTTTCAACGGTCACCCGAATGGGCAGTTCCCCGTCAAGAGTCACAGCCATATTGATCACCTGACCGCCGTTATCGACGCAGTACGGCATAGCATCCGTCCATGTACCTGATAAATTGATGCGAAGCGGAAGACGCTTTTCTACGATTTCTTTTTTACAATGAACCGATTCCAAGAGCGGATGCGACCGAAAATAGTGAGCCACGATCTCTTCTCTTTTTTGCAGATAAACGGGGTTGAGACGAAAACTGTTCATGTCCTTTAAATACTGGACACGGCTGAAATAGTAGTGATAATCAGCATTTTGCATGATAGAATCCAAGCTGTATTTTTCTTCGCAGTCACCATTCACAAATTTTCGGAAAGACTCCGTAAAGCTTTTGCCTTTGTAAAACCTCGGCTTATTCCAGAGGAAAACCGTCCCGTCGCAATCCTTTGGATTTTCCTCAATATCGGTAACGACCGTACAGAAAGATCCGTCTGTCAGCTTGATTCCGCAGACAGCCTTACCGTCAGGAATCCTGCAACTGTCAAGTGTTATATCACTGACCAAGCAGTTGCTGCCGATTTCACATGCACCTTCAAGCATAACATTATCCAATACAGTGCCCTTGCCGATGGTGCAGTCGTCACCGATAAAGCTATTGAGCTTAACAAGCTCCTTTTCTGCAGAAAGTGCCAAAATATTTTTTCTTGACTCATTGAGAGAGCCAAAGTGGATAAAAGAGGCGTCAACATCGCAGACCTTAAGAGAAATTCCATGTAGATTCTCATAAAGTATCTGTCTGATTTTTTCATGCTCATCATTCTGAGCACCAGTCAAAATATAATTTTGTTTATCAATATTTTTACTCAAAAGAGCAACAATTTCCGGATATAAATTCAGCTCGATTTTATTCTCGGAAAGTCGATCACAGATCTGTTCGTTTCTGGCCGCTTCGCAGAGCTTCCGGCACAGCTCATCGCTGAAATAAAGCATACCCGTATCAACCAAAACCCTGTCTTGTTCCGAGGCGCACAACGACTGCAATTCATTTTTTTTGGCCTTATGGAGAAAGCTGGATAAAAACCCTTTTCATCGGGGAACATAACACCATGTCTGGTTCCTGTTTCAATATCCGCTTGCGCGCAAAAGCCGACACTACTGTCAAGCGCTATGCCAATGTTACCCGTATCAACGAGTATATCACTGCAGCAGACAATCGCACCATTTTTCGCCTGAGACAAGATCTGCCGGGCGTTCGACAAAATCAACTCCAGCAAAACCTTTTCATCAGAACCCACCGATAAGTTTGCAAAAGCCTTACCTCTCACAGCGTAGTTAACAGACCGCTTGCTCTTCCCTCCGGAATTGACAATTATCAGCTTTGATTTTTCCTGATAAAACCTTTCAAGCACCTTCAGCACAGCTCCGCCCGACCCAATACGGCAACCGAATTCATCATCGGAAACAGTCAGAATATCCATGTTCAGCTTTTCATCCATACCGGCCAGGAGCTTATCGCAGAGTTTCTTCTGGCGTTCATTGCCAACTGTCAGAATAACAGTACATGAATCCTTCCCTTTCATTGTCTACCTCCGAAAATAGAACCTGAAACATTCTCAATATACCGTTGCAAAATTAACACATTTTGCACCCACGATATAGTTATTCATCATAATATACGAAATTACACAGTAGAAAATCAACACAAGGGTTGATAGAAAGTAATGCTTTTTGACAACTGTATAAACATCAGCAATAGCCCTTTCAGCGCTTTGGCTATTTGAAATAATCATGGTAACAAACATTATTGGAACGAAAATATTAGCTGTAAGAAAGATTTCATTTTTATTCAAGAGAAAACCTATGATGGAGAATACATAACTAAGCGCAAAGAAATCAACCGGCCGATTTTGATATTTTCGCTCTTGAGAGTTTTTCGGAAAACGATTCTGTTGCTTATTATACATCAACAAACAATAACCGCCGAAGACAAAAAGCGGGACAGACGCCAAAGCAAGGATACGAGACGAATTAAACTCTTCCCATTGACTAAAAGCAAAGTAATTGATGAAATCATCGAATTTATCAAATGTTTTACCAAGAATCTTATTGAGAGCAATACCGAGAAC
>JAQXMV010000104.1 GCA_029013165.1 Oscillospiraceae bacterium
GTTCGGCCGCTGGGCTGAAACGCACATCAAGACCCGCGCCGGCGCGCAGATCGCGACGTTCGTGCTGGGTGTGCTCATCTTCATTGACGACTATTTCAACTGCCTGACCGTCGGCTCGGTTATGCGCCCGGTCACCGACGCGAAAAACATTTCCAGAGCCAAGCTGGCCTATATCATCGACGCCACGGCGGCTCCCGTCTGCATGATCGCTCCCATTTCTTCCTGGGCGGCGGCCGTTTCGGATTTTGCCAGCGGCACAGGTCTCAACGGCTACGAGCTTTTCGTCAAGGCCATTCCCTATAACTTCTATTCTCTTCTGACAATCGGCTTTGTGATCATGACCACCGCCATGAAAGTGGACTTCGGACCCATGAAGCTCCATGAAATGAACGCGGCCAAGGGCGACCTTTATACCACCGGTGAAAGAGTGGATAATGTGGAGGACGCTCCCAACGCCAAGGGCAAGCTCATCGACCTGGCTCTGCCGATCATCGTACTGATTGTCTGCTGCGTTGCCGGTCTGCTTCATGTCGGCCGTCAGCGCGGAGCAGAAACTCTCCAGGACGCTTTTGCCGGTACCGATGCTACTGTCGGTCTGCCTCTCGGTGCTTTCATCGCGATCGTTATCATTGTCATTTATCTTGTTGCCAGACGGGTTGTTTCCTTTAAGGATGCCATGCAGTGCGTGCCCAAGGGCTTCATCGCCATGGTTCCCGCCATTCTCATCCTCACCTTTGCCACCACGCTGAAAAATATGACCGGACTTCTCGGCGCCGATGTTTATGTTCATGACCTCATGGAAGGCGCTGCCAAGGGTCTTGCCAGCTTCCTGCCGGCGATCATATTCCTCGTTGCCTGTCTGCTTGCTTTTGCCACAGGTACTTCATGGGGAACCTTCGGTATTCTCATTCCCATCGTTGCCGCCATCTTTGCCCCCACGGATCCTATGCTTTATATCGGCATGTCTGCCTGCCTGGCAGGTGCTGTCTGCGGCGACCACTGCTCACCGATTTCCGATACCACCATCATGGCCTCGGCCGGTGCCCAGTGTAACCACATTAACCATGTCAATACCCAGCTTCCCTATGCGATCTTCGTTGCGGCGATCTCCTTTGTGGGCTTCGTGATTTCCGGCTTCTATCATAACATTTATGTCATTCTTCCGGCTCTGCTTGTGCTGATGTTCCTGATCCTTCTGGGCATCAAGCTCGTCGGCAACAAAAAAGCACCGCAGGAAAGCAAATAAGTGAACCGATGGTGTTCCCGTCGGTCCTGCGGAACTAACGGATAACACCCTTTCACCCGTCCCTGAGGAGACGGCACATTAAAAAAGAACTCCCCGACTGCACTGCAGTCGGGGAGAATTGCTTATGAAAGACTGCCGTGCGGCGGAGAAACTATCCCTCCAAGCCCACGGCTTTGCAGTTTTCCTTGTGCTGTTCATAGGTTTCAGCATAATAATAGTTGTTGTCACTGTCGGTCACGAAATAATAATAATCGGTGTCGGCCGGATAAAGAGCCGCTTCGATGGCGTCGAGACCGGGATTACAGATGGGGCCTACGGGCAGGCCTTTGCATTTATAGGTGTTATATTTTTCCGCATAGCCGGCGGTGTCACCGGTCAGATAAGGGGAATCCGTGATGAATTTGTTGACATAGTGGATGGTGACATCACACTGGAGTTTTTGAAATTCCGGGCTTTTCAGGCGATTGTGGAGCACGCTCGATACCTTCGGCATTTCCTCCTTGAAGCCGGCTTCTTTCTGAATGATGGAGGCCAGGGTGATGATTTCGTCCATGGTGAAGCCCAGCTCTTTGGCTCGCGCGCGGTGTTCCTCGGTCAGTCTCGCCGAAGTATTGTTCAGAAATCGTCCGATGGCTCTGCGCGGACTTTCGCCGCGGTAAAACTCATAGGTATCGGGGAAAATGTAACCCTCCAGGGCAAAGGCACACTCACTGACGGCGTCGGCGGGCAGATCAGACAAACAGTCGGCTGTGCTTTCGGAGAGAAAGACGGGATCCGATGTCAGCGCCATAAATTCCGCCGCACTGCACACGCCGTTTTCTTCGAGCCTTTCTGCGATCTCTGCCGCCGTGTATCCCTCGGGAAAGGTGACGGTTACCGTGGGAGAAAGAGTGGTGGCGTCGGCTTCTTCTGCGCCTGCTTCTTCAGGTGTCAGGCCGCAGCCGGCCAGCAGGAACAGGCAAAGCAGCAATGGCAGCAAAAGGGAAAACCGTTTCATTTTAATCACTTCCAGAATTTTATAGTTGTTGTTCTTCTGAAATTGTAGCATACTACTATAAAAAACAAAAGTGATATTGTATGAAATTATAAAAATTGTAAGAATTTGGCCGATAAATGGCTGTAATTCATCTCTATTTTAAAAAAAGACTTGAAAAATACAGCAAATTGTTATAGAATAAGTGAGTATAAAAATATCATTTTCGGAGGAAAATATTATGGTATCAGCAGGCGATTTCAGAAATGGAGTCACATTTGAGATGGACGGCAATGTTCTTCAGATCATTGAGTTCCAGCATGTTAAGCCCGGCAAGGGCGCAGCTTTCGTCCGTGCCAAGGTCAGAAATGTCATCACCGGTTCCGTTGTTGAGCGTACCTTCAACCCCAGTGATAAGTTCCCCACCGCTTATGTTGAAAGAAAGGAAATGGAGTATTCCTATAACGACGGCGGACTGTATTATTTCATGGATCCCGAATCTTACGAGCTTATTCCCATCAACGAGAGCGAGCTTTCCGATAACTTCAAGTTTGTCAAGGAAAACATGGTTTGCCGTATCCTTTCCTATAAGGGCAATGTTTTCGGTGTAGAGCCTCCCAACTTTGTTGAGCTCCAGGTTACCAAGACGGATCCCGGCTTCAAGGGTGACACGGCCACCAACACCACCAAGCCGGCAACCCTTGAAACAGGTGCAGAGATCAAGGTTCCTCTTTTCATTGACGAGGGCGAGATGATCCAGGTCGACACCAGAACCGGCGAATATATGGGCCGCGCATAACCGATCCGGTTTCTTTATCATCAGAAAAGATGAAGACGCTTCGTTTTCGGAGCGCAAAAATATTATAATTTCCAGAGAGGATGTGGACGATTATGTCAGTTTCAGAGAAGGTAGCATTTTTAAGAGGTCTTTTGGAAGGTCTCGATATTGACGAAAATTCCAAGGAAGGCAAAGTCTTTGCAGCGATTGTAGACGCTCTTGATGAGATGGCTTCCGAGATCAGCGACATGGACGAGGATCTCGAGGAGCTGGAAGAGTACATCGAAGAAGTGGACGAGGCTCTCGGCGAGGTCGAGGAAATCGTTTATGAATGTGACGATGATTGCTGCTGCGATGACGATTGCTGCTGTGATGACGAGGACTGCATCGAGGCTGTTTGTCCTGCTTGCGGCGCCGATATCTGCATCGAATATGACGACATCGACGATGAGGGCAAGACCGAGTGTCCTGCCTGCGGCGAGACCCTTGAATTTGAAATCGAAGAAGACGAAGACGAGTCCGAGGACGAAGAATAATTACCGGCACAATTAACCAAATCAAACGCTCTGCTTCGGCAGAGCGTTTCGCTTATGGTGGGTTGCTTCCCCATAAGAAAAGGTGAGCAGCGTGATGGCCGGAAAGGAGAGTAAAAAAATGAAAGTATTATGTGTGATTGATATGCAGGAGGATTTCATCAGCGGTTCTCTGTGCGCGCCGAAAGCCCGGGAGATTCTTCCTGCGGTGAAAGCCAAGCTCGATCGCAGCCGCCAAAAGGGTGACACGGTGATTTTCACCAGAGACACCCACGGAGAAGATTATCTTCAGACCCAGGAGGGCCAAAAGCTCCCGGTGGTTCACTGCGTCAAAGGCAGTGCGGGCTGGGAGATCAGCAAGGAACTGGATACCGAAAACTGCAAAATTATTGACAAGCCTGCTTTCGGTTCCTGGGAGCTTGCGGAATACATTGCCGCCCTCGACGGAGTTGATGAGGTGGAGCTTGTGGGACTTTGCACGGATATCTGTGTGATTTCCAATGCTATCCTTATCAAAGCAAGACTGCCGGAGGTGCGGGTCTGCGTGGATTCCGCCTGCTGTGCCGGTGTGTCGGTGAAAAGCCATCGGGACGCCCTGATCGCCATGGCCAGGTGCCAAATCGAGATCCGTTGATCTTGATGAAAAATCGGTTGCTTTTATTAAAAAAGTGTGATATCATTTTTGTGTAAAAAAATTAGAGAAAGGAGCTTTTCGCCATGACAATCGGTGAGGTTATCGAGCTTGTAAAGAAGTTCATTGCACTTTTCATGGAGTACTTCGGCAAGTTCTTCCAGAAGGACGAAGAAGAAGAGACTCAGGCAGCTGCATAAGACAGATTGCCGCACAAAAGCTAAGGGAAGAAGCGATTTCAACTTCTTCCCTGTTTTTTTATTTTGCCCGCAGGATTTTGACGGCCGCCGCCGTGATGTCGTCGCGGGTGTTTTTGTCGCTTCTGAGCTTTGCCAGGTTGGCGATATGCTCGGCGAGATCCTCCATGCTTGCGGTGTTCCATGCCAGCAGTTCATCGTTGATCCAGCCGCTGTCGCCGGCAGTCACGCCGTCAGAGACCAGCAGGATAATATCACCTGTTGTGAGTTTCACACTTTCCCTGGCAGGACTGATGCCGCGGATGATGCCGATAGGCAGAGATTCCTTTTCGATGAGGGTGATCTCATTGCCCCGCCTGAGGAAGGTGGCGGCGGCGCCGGATTTGAAAAATTCCGCGTTGCCGTTAAAGGTGTTAATGCTCACAGCGTCCAGGGTGGCGATGGATTCATCGGTGGATTTCATGATCATGGCCGAGTTGATGATCTTGACGGCTTCTTTGAAAGAAAAGCCGCAGGAGATTAGCTTTTGCGCTATGGAGGCTGTCATGGAGGAGTCGATGGCGGCTCTGGCGCCGGTACCCATGCCGTCGGAGATCAGGGCGGTTTTCGTTCCGTCGGGAGAGTCGATAAAGGCGACGGCGTCGCCGCACATGCCGCCGTTCCACAGGGGCTTCTGGCTGCAGCCGAAATGCACCTCATAGGCGGCCTTTTCCTCGTAGGTGACTGTGGTCTTGATGTCAGTCACACAGATCGCAGGCTCACTCAGCCGCTTTTTAGTGACAAATTCCAGGAGGGTCTTGGTTTTCTTTCGGTCTGTGTCAAAGGTCTTCTCCAAAAAAGTCAGCTCGAGGGTGATCCGTCCGTCGCTGCCCGTCATATAGCTCAGGGCGTCGATCTTCACGCCGGCGTCTCTCAGAGCCGTGCGCAGGGCAACGGATTTGGCCGGATCCTCCACTCGGCTGCAGGATATTTTTTCCGCAAAGCCCGAAAGAAAATCTCCCATGCCGTTGAACTGATCCGTCAGGGCGCGGCGCATATCGCTGACCTTGTTTTTCATGGCCATGCTGTTGGCATAGTCGGCACAGCCGTATTCAATATGTTCCCGAAGCAGCTCCAGGCGCGGACAGCGCTTTTCGATGGGCAGGCGGTTCTTGCCTTTTTTCTCAATGCCCGCCAGGGCCATCACATCTCTGGCTGTGGAGTCGAAGTCTTTTTTCCAGCACCTGCCTTTATTCTGACAGCCCACACAGACCTTTTGTTGCAGAGAGGCAAAAAGACGGTTCACTTCCGGGTTGATCACCTTGTCCAGCTTTTCGCTGACATCGCATACGATTTTTGAGACTGAATAGATATTCTCTGCTGCGGTCTTGAGCTTTTCGGATACCTCACGGCTGACGCGGTTATCCGGCATAACGCCGCTTTTTTCGATGGTTTCCTGCAGAGAGGTGATAGCCTTTGCCGGTATGAGCATGAAGGCGGCGCAGGCAATGGCCGCCTCGATCAGACAGAGAAAAATGCCGTCGCCGCTTAGTCCCATCAGGCACACGGCGGCGAAGGCGATGCCGTAGGCGGCCGAGGTGATGATCTGTCCGAGGGAGGCAAAAACGCCGCAGACCAGTCCTGCAACGGCAAAGCAGGAAAAAACATAACGGTAGGAGGGATCCACGGCCAAGGCGGCTCCCACACAGACGCCGGCCACACAGCCGGCGGCCGAGCCCTTGTAAAGGGCAAAAAACATAACGGCCAGGCTCGCCAGTATTCTTGCCGGAGAGATCCCCTCCAGGGTGAAGCCGGACATACTCATGAGAAAAATCCCCAAAGAGAGCAAAAGGCCCGTGGTGTCCTTGGCGCTGATGCCGTTGATCCCGAGGGAAAAAATCGGCGTTTTCATGCTCCTGCAGAAGAAGATGCAGGCACAGGCCGAAAGCAGACTTTCGCACAGACACATCAACACAGCGGTTACCGTGATGCCGCCCAGGGCGGCATAGGCCGTTCCCACGGCCATCATGGGGAAAAATGCCGTCAGACAGGCCTGAAGTGTACCCTCACGGTGCGCCAGGCGTTTATGTACCAAAAGACGGATCAGACAGCAGAGAGAACAGATTACCGTATATTTCAGTGCCCGTTTCCACGGGGAGGAAATGAAATACCCCACAGCGGCGCTGATGAAAGTCGGGGCACAGAAATCGAAATTGACACAGCCGAGAAAGGCGGCGGCAAAGGGCGACATCTCGCCGAGGGCCTCCAGCTGGGAAAGGCAAAAGCCGCACAGCACATAGGCGGCGATTTTACCGATGTAGGCATAGCCTTTTTTGATCTGTTCCTGCTCTTTGTATTCAATGTCGGCAGTTTCAGCGTCACGGCTTTTCTGTTTGAGTGAGCTTGCCATTGTTTATCTTTCCTTTCCTTGATATGGTTGGAATACGAGTATACCCTCTGCGGCGGTAAAAAAAAGTCAAAATTGCGCCGGAAATGAAAAAAATAAGGTGGGCAGTTATTGATATATCAAGTTTTTTTATGGTATAATGATGAGCAATACTGAAATTTTTATCCCGATAGGGGAAAAGCTCGGAAAGAAGATGTTAAAATATGCTTGGCGTTATCGTCAATACCTCCACGGTTATTCTCGGCAGTATGCTCGGACTGATCTTCAAAAAGGGCATTTCGCAGAAATATACCGACGCGGTCATGATCGGTCTGGGTTTCTGCACGGTGCTCATCGGAATCAGCGGCATGCTCAAGGGTGAGAATGTTCTCGTCGCCATTGTCTCCATGGTCATCGGCTCTATCATCGGCACGGCCATTGACCTGGACGGCAAGCTCAACAGTCTCGGGAATCTGCTCTCACAAAAGCTGGAGAAAAAGGGCGGTAAGACTTCTGTTGCCCAGGGCTTTGTCACGGCAAGTCTGCTTTTCTGTGTGGGGGCCATGACTATCATCGGTTCTCTGGAATCCGGTCTCAAGGGCGATCATACCACGATTTTTACCAAGAGCATTCTGGATTTTTGTTCTTCGATGATGCTTTCGGCCAGCCTCGGTATCGGCGTGATTTTCGCCGCTGTATTTGTGTTCGTCTTTCAGGGCAGTATTGTTTTGCTTGCGGGCGTTTTAGCACCGCTGCTGAGCGATGCCGCCGTGGCGGAGATCACCTGTGTCGGCTCACTGATGATCCTGGCGCTGGGACTGAACCTGACGGGCATTTCCAAGTTTAAGGTAGCCAATTATTTCCCGGCGCTGATTCTTGCACCTTTTGTGTGCTATTTCTTCACATTTCTCGGCAGATATATTCCTGCCTTTGCCTAAGCTTATAAAAGTATCAAGAAAGGAAGCAGGTTTCCTGCAGAAAAAATGACGAAAAGCAGAAAAGATAATTTCATCGGTTCACTGATTCTTGCCCTGACGGCTCTCATCTGGGGCAGCTCCTTCGTTGCCCAGACAACGGGAGCCGAGCATGTGGGGCCCTTTACCTTCATCGCCATGCGAAGCCTTTTGGGCGCGGCATTTCTGCTGCCGGTTATCGCTGTCATGCAGACGGTCAAAAGAGTGAAAAGCCCGGAGCAAAAGCAGAAGATGACCAAAGAGAACAAAAAATATCTCCTGATCGGCGGCAGTGTGTGCGGCGTGGTTCTCTGTGTGGCTTCCTGCCTGCAGCAGCTGGGCATTGACCGCGGCACACAGCCGGGTATGGCGGCCTTTATCACGGCGTTGTATATTCTTTTGGTGCCGATTTTCTCTGTTGTCATCGGCAAAAAGATCCGCCCGGTGATCTGGGGCTGTGTTGCGGTGTCGGTGGTTGCGCTCTACCTCCTGTGCGTCAAGCAGGGCAATCATATTCAGAGCTCCGATCTCTTTGTGCTGGCCTGCGCCGTTTGCTATGCGATACATATTCTTGTCATTGACAAGGTCTCTCCCAAGGTCGACGGCGTTATGCTTTCGGCAGTGCAGTTTTTGGTTGCCGGCATACTGGCAGGCCTTGTCATGCTGCTGACCGAGGAGGTCAGCGCCGAGAGCCTGCGTCTGGCCGCACCGTCCATCGCCTATTCGGGCATCATGTCCAGCGGAGTGGCCTATACCCTGCAGATCATCGGTCAGCAGAAAACCGAACCCACTTTGGCCACGATGATCATGTCCCTGGAATCTGTATTCGGCGTACTGACGGCCATGGTGGTTCTTTCTCAGGTTCCCACGCCTCGGGAGACCGCCGGCTGCATACTGATGTTCCTGGCGATCATTGTTGCCCAGCTTCCGGAGAAAAAAGGAAAAAATTTCACGGCAAATCAGCGGAAAGCGAAGCAAAGAAATTGATTTTTGAGTATTTTTGTGGTAATATAAATCATGTATATGTATGTTTCGCGTGAAAGGACGGCAAAATGGAGAAAAAGCCCTGGAATTATCTGGCAAAAATCCAATGGAAAAATGAAAACGCCGGAGAAACGCTCACGGGAAAAACCGTTGTTCCGGCTCTGCTGGAAATGGGAGACGCAGGCTATACGCTGAGCTACAGCGAAAAGGCCGAGGGCGGCGAAGCCGCAACCAGGCTGAGCTATGCCGAACCGGGCGTTCTCACCGTGGAAAGACAGGCGCAGATGGTGACAAGGCTGCAAGTGGAAAAAGGCAGACGCAGTCTTTCCGAGCATAGGCTTCCTTTCGGCAGCTTCACGCTGGGTATCACCGGCACAGAGCTGATATCGGATATTTCGGAGAATGGCGGACATCTGATTTTTTCCTATGACACCGACGAACAGGGAGAAAAGGTCGGTTCCGTGGCTTTCGACATCAGGCTCAAAAGAAGATAAAGACTAAGGCCGCTTTGCGGCGGCAATAAGAGAGGATAAAATTATCATGTCACAAACAGCAAACAAAGCCCAGGAGCAGATCAGGTCGCTGGTCTGCGGCGCAATAGAAAAAGCACAGCAGCAGGGGAAGCTGCCTGCGGCACAGGGCAATCCCTTTACCGTTGAGATTCCGTCGGACAGAAACAACGGAGATTATTCCACCAACGCGGCTATGGTCAACGCCAAGGTTTTCCGTCTGCCGCCGAGAAAAATTGCGGAGCTTCTTGCCGAAAATATGGACTTAGAGAACACCTATTTCTCACGGGTGGAGATCGCAGGCCCCGGATTTATCAACTTTTTCCTGCGTGACAGCTTTTATGCGGATATCCTCCTTGAAATCAGAAAAGCCGGTGATAATTACGGCAGAAGCGACTACGGAAAAGGCAAGCGCATTAATGTGGAGTTTGTTTCCGCCAACCCCACGGGACCCATGCACATGGGCAACGCCAGAGGCGGCGCCCTGGGCGACTGTCTGGCCGCTGTGCTCGACTATGCCGGCTACGATGTCAGCCGGGAGTTCTATGTCAATGACGCCGGCAATCAGATCGACAAATTCGCCCTTTCCCTTGATATCCGTTATCAGCAGCTCTTAGGCAAAGAGGTCGAACTGCCCGAGGACAGCTATCACGGCGAGGACATCAAAGAAAGAGCACAGGAATTTATCGACGAATACGGTGACGCTTACCTTGAAAAAAGTGAGCAGGAGAGAAGAAAGGCTCTGGTCGATTTCGCCCTGCCGAAGAATCTGAGCAACATGAAAAAGGCTATGGAAAAATACCGTATTGACTATGATCTGTGGTTCAGCGAGCTGAGCCTGCATCAGGGCGGTGAGCTGGCGGAGACCATCGATCTGCTGAAAAAAGGCGGCTATACCTACGAAAAGGACGGAGCCCTCTGGTATAAAAATATTCAGGTACAGACCGAAATGCTGCTGGGTCAGGGCAAGACCCAGGAATATATCGACAAGCTGGAACTGAAGGACGATGTTCTCATCAGAGCTAACGGAAATCCCACTTATTT
Organism: Oscillospiraceae bacterium; assembly: GCA_029013165.1. Taxonomy (GTDB): domain Bacteria; phylum Bacillota; class Clostridia; order Oscillospirales; family Acutalibacteraceae; genus UBA6857. The sequence continues at coordinate 10,214 of JAQXMV010000104.1, forward strand.
CGCCGCCGACATTGCCTATCACAGAAACAAGCTGGAAAAGAGAGGCTTCGACAAGGCGATTGATGTCTGGGGTGCCGATCATCACGGTCATGTGGCGCGTATGAAAGGCGCCATGAAAGCCGTAGGCATTGATCCCGAGAGGCTGGATATCCTGCTGATGCAGTTTGTTCGCCTCGTCCGTGACGGAGAGGTCGTCAGAATGTCCAAAAGGACGGGCAAGGCCATCACCCTGGTGGATCTGCTCAACGAAGTGCCCATAGACGCAGTTCGCTTCCTTTTCAATATGAGAGAGCCGGGCTCCCTCATGGACTTTGATCTGGACCTTGCCGTGGAGCAAAGCGCACAGAATCCGGTCTATTACTGCCAGTATGCTCACGCGAGAATCTGCAGTATTATCCGCAAACTGGAAGGCCAGGGCAAAGCCCTTCGGCCCTGCACGGCTGAGGAGTTGGAGCTGCTCACGGCGCCGGAGGAAAGAGAGCTGATTCGTTATCTTTCCACCCTTGATGAGGTTATCATAAACGCGGCAAAGAATTATGATCCGGCCAAGGTAACCCATTACTGCACGGATCTTGCCACCTGCTTCCACAAGTTCTATAATGCCTGCCGCTGTGATGTGGAGGATGAGAAGCTCATGCAGGCGAGAATGTGCCTTTGCCTGTGCGTGAGAGACACCATGAGAAGTGTGCTGAAAATGCTGAAAATTGACGCACCCGATCGTATGTAAGAATCCACGGTTCCTTTGAAAAAATTCTTTGAATTAAGTGAAATTTAAACTATCCGGGATAAAATATAAATAATAATATATAAGGAGAAGAGCCATGAACGCAGAAAAAATACTTGTTGTCGATGATGACTTGAATATTTGTGAATTACTCAGACTTTATCTGACAAAGGAAGGCTATAATGTTGTGATAGCCAATGACGGTATGAGCGCCGTTTCCATGTTCCAGGAGGAAAGTCCGCAGCTGGTACTGCTGGATATCATGCTGCCGAAGCTTGACGGCTGGCAGGTCTGCCGCGAAATCAGAAAGTTTTCCGAGGTTCCCATCATCATGCTCACAGCCAAGGGCGAGGTTTTTGACCGCGTTCTCGGCCTGGAACTGGGCGCTGATGACTATGTTGTCAAGCCCTTTGATACCAAGGAGATCGTCGCCAGAATCAAGGCGGTTCTGCGCCGCAGTGCGGCGGCTATCGCCGAGGAGGTTAAGGAGGTTCATTATGACAAACTCTCCATTAACCTGACCAACTATGAGCTGAAAGTCAACGGCGTCCAGATTGACACACCGCCCAAAGAGATGGAGCTTATCTTCCATCTGGCCAAGAATCCCAACCGGGTTTTCACCAGAGATCAGCTTCTCGATGAGGTCTGGGGCTATGACTATTACGGCGACTCAAGAACCGTCGATGTGCATGTCAAAAGACTTCGTGAAAAGTTAGAGGGTGCCTCTGATAAATGGGAGCTCAGAACCGTTTGGGGCGTCGGCTATAAATTTGAAACCAAGGACTGATTCCGTGTCCTGAAGCTGTATGTAACCGCAAGGAGAATTCTCCTTGCGGTGCCGTGCATTTGTCTTACATTTGTGGCTGCACGAGAGAAAAAATAAGGAGGGTATTTCTGTGAAGAATAAAAAAAAGAAGGAAAAAAAGGGCAGTCTGTTTAAGCGGTATTTTGGCTTTTCCGCCATCACTGTGTTTCTCGGTTTTTTGTTCATCGGGTTTGTCATGATTTTCTTCATCTCAAATCAGTGGTGGACTGAAAAAACGGATCTGCTGATTAAAAACGCCCAGGATATTGCTAAAATATATTCGAACATCGAACCTTATGAGAGTGAAAAACAGCATCTTGAGGTGGTCGTGAGCACGCTGAAAGTTATGACTACCGCCACTAATTCCGATTATTTTATCGTGGATTCCAAG
>JAQXMV010000105.1 GCA_029013165.1 Oscillospiraceae bacterium
CTCTGCGCTGCTGAGATCGAAATCCTTGGGCGCTCTGAAAGCAACCTCATTTTCCGTGAATGAGCAGAGAACAAGCATTCTCTGGACACCATAGTTTCTTTCATAAGCAAAGATATCCTTGCAGGTTTTCAGCAACTTGAAGTCACCGTAAATGACAATCTCGTTTTCCTTGCGGAAGCGAAGCAGCTTCTTATAATAATTGAGAATCGAGTGAGGATTCTTCTGCTCAGCCTCCACATTGATTTCCGTATAGTTGGGGTTGACCTCAAACCACGGCTCGTCAGCCTCGGTAAAGCCTGCATTCTTGCCGGCCGTCCACTGCATCGGTGTTCTGGCGTTATCTCGGGAAGCGTATTTGCACAGCTTCATGGTCAGCTTATCAGAGAAACCAAACTTTCTGAACAGTTCATAGGTATTGATGGCGGAAACATCTTTATAGCGGTCGATAGTCGGGATATTGGCGTTGAGCATACCGATTTCCTGGCCCTGATAAATAAAGGGCGTACCACTCTGACAGATATACATGGTGGCCAGCATTTTACCGCTTGCTTCTCTATATTTTTCACTGCCGTAACGGGAAATGATTCTCGGCTGATCATGATTCTCGATATAGTTGGCATTCCAGGCGACGCCGTAAAGGCCTTTCTGCCAATTGTTGTAGACTTTCTTAAGCTTTCCGGGTCTGAAAGGTGTTACAATCCAGTTGGTGATGACATTGTCACAGCCCATGTGTTCAAAATGGAACATCATGTTCAGGAGCTGACCGTCGCCCTCCTTAATAAATTCAAGAGCGCGCTTGGGCGTCATCATTGGAGCTTCGCCGACGGTGAAGCAATCATACTGATCATAGATTTCCTTGAACTCAGCAAGGTATTCTTTCAGATGGGGGCCGTTCATGTAATGCTCAATGCCGCAGGCCGTCGGAAGCGGAAATCCGTTGGGAAGTCCTGGCTTTTTGGAAATGAAAGTAATGACATCTTCACGGAAACCGTCCACGCCCATATCGAGCCAGAAGCGGATAATATCCTTCACCTCTTTGCGTACCTTCGGATTATCCATGTTCAGATCCGGCTGACCCTTGGCAAAGACATGAAGATAATACTCATCGAGCTCCTTGCAGTATTCCCAGGCTTTTCCCTGGAAGGTGGAAAGCCAGTTGTTCGGTTCTTTGCCCGGCTTTCTGCCCTTGCGCCAGAAATAATAGTCATGATAGGGATTATCGTCCCCTTTCATGCTCTCCTTGAACCACTCATGCTCGCTTGAAGTGTGGTTGACAACAAGATCCATGATGATCTTCAGTCCCCTCTTGTGCGCTTCATCAAGCAGATGCTTAAATTCTTCAAGGGTACCGTAATCCTCTGAAATGTCCCGGTAATTTGCTATATCATAGCCGTAGTCGGCGTTCGGTGACGGATAAAGCGGTGAAAACCAAATAGCGTCCACACCCAGATCCTTGATATAATCGAGCTTTGAAATAATACCCTTGAGGTCACCAATGCCGTCTCCGTTTCCGTCGCAGAAACTGCGGGGCCAGATCTGATAGACGGCCATTTCCTTGTACCATTTTTTCTCCATACTGAAAATCAACTCCTTTATCATTTTAAGAAGGCTGTCTACGCAAGCATAAACAGCCTTTTCGTTACCTTATTCTGCAGAAGATGCTGCAGCCTTGGCCTTTCTTTCCTCGATCTCAGCAACCATTTCTCTCTGCTTGTTCTCTGTGATCTTATAGAACAGCATGGGAATGATCGTGCCGACCATGCTCAGAGCACCGGAGAGGATCAGAAGATTCCACAGGGTATCCTGTCCCTGTGCCGTGATATATACGCCGTTGGCAGCTTCGGGGTTAATGCCTGCCCACTGATAGGAGAATACGCCGATGAAAGCGCCGATGGCCATACCGATCTTATTGATCAGCGTCTGCATGGCGAAGCAGATACCCTCACCTCTTTCGCCGGTTTTCCATTCGAGATAATCCACCGTGTCACCGATCATCGCATAGGTGATGATATTATTGACACCCTGCGGGATACCGAGAAGGACGAGACCGACGGCACAGACAACCAGCTTCCAGGGCGCGTCATAACCGACAAAGTACATGATAAACATGGTAACAGCGCCGAGGATATGCACATAAATATAGGTCCACTTCTTGGTGAATTTCTTGCTCATCCAGGGTACCAGAACCGAGGCCACCAGACCGCCGGGCACAACCAACAGGGTGATGAGCGAATACATACCTTCGTTTTTGAGAACATACTTGGCAAAATAAAGTCCGCCGGTGTAGGTGTATACCATTCTGGCACCGCCGAGAATACCGGAAAGAACGATGAGAAGAAGCTGCTTATTCTTGAAGAGGAGCTTCAGATTATGCCAGAGCGACGGAGGTGCATCGTTGGTGGTGAAACGCTCCTTGGTGTTCTTAAAGCCATAGAAGAACAGCGGCATAGCAATCAGAACAAAGACTGCGGCACAGATGAAATAAGTCCATTTCAGTGTATTGGCATTTTCAGCAATAAATTCAGGCATAACTCTGCCGACAAACTCCTGGGCGCCTTCGGCAGTTACAGAGTTCCTCTGCATGATCATAGCAATATGCTCGGGACTGTCGGTGTACTTATACTTGGCGGTCACGGCAGAAGTGATAATGGGCACGCCGACAGTTACGATACCGGCACCGAGAGTACAAATCAAACGGGCAACCGTCAGAATATTTCCGCGAACCACCGTGTCATTGGTCAGGTTCGTTGAAAGAGCCCAATAGGGAACATCACAAATCGTATAGACGACGCTCCATACGACATAAACGATGGAGATAATCACAAAGGTCTTGGTTGATTTTGCCTCAAAGAAGGGGCAGAAGCAAAGAAGCGTCATGATACCGATGGGAATGGCTGTCCACTTGAGATAAGGGCGGCATTTACCCCATTTTGTGCGTGTGCGGTCAACGATGGAGCCCATGATAGGATCGTTAAAAGCGTCAAAAATTCGTGTGCCGAGCATCAGGAATGCCACGGCCATGGCGCCGCTGACAGCGCCTACGCTCACACCGTCGGAACCGAACAGCAGGGCATCGGTCATGAAAACGGTGAGATAGGAACCGATGATGGTACAGATAAAATTCTGTCCGAAACCGGCGATACTATAGGCAATGGCTTCCTTTGGCTGGACGCCCTTACTGGGTGTGGTTCCGAACAGTTTGTGCAAAAGTGGTGTAATTTTCATATTTCTACCTTCCTATATTGAATTGATTGCATTGAATATTCTAACATATTAAACAGAAAAAGGCAAGGGCTTTCAAGGTGTTTTGTATAATATCCATATTATATTTTCACTTTTTCATGCGAAAAAGACAAGATCATGGCAAAAACACTCTTTGCCATGCCACAGACTTTCCATGAATGCGCTCGAGCGCATAGAAATGCACACCGGAAAAACCGGATGAAAACATGTAATAGCTCTCGATATCATTTCAGCGGCATGGCCGTAGAGCCATGCCGCTGAAAAAACCTATGCATATCACTTTTTCTCGGAAGGTTCCTGTTTTACAGCAGTTTTTTCAAATACTGACCGGTATAGGATTGCGGTGACTGAGCGATCTCCTCCGGAGTGCCGCAGGCCACAATGGTACCGCCGCCGTTTCCGCCCTCGGGGCCCAGATCAATGATATAGTCTGCTGACTTGATCACATCGAGGTTGTGCTCGATGATCACAACACTGTTACCGTTATCCACCAGGGTCTGCAGAACATGAATCAGCCTGTGAACATCGGCGGTGTGCAGTCCCGTGGTCGGCTCGTCCAGAACATAGATGGTCTTGCCTGTAGCCGTCCGTGCCAGCTCCGTCGAGAGCTTCACCCTCTGAGCCTCGCCACCGGAAAGGGTCGTGGCAGGCTGACCGATTTTCACATAACCTAGTCCGACATCGTAGAGAGTCTTCAGTTTTTTATGGATTTTGGGAATGTTCTGAAAGAAATTCATGCCCTCTTCCACGGTCATTTCCAGAACCTCATAAATATTCTTGCCTTTATATCTGACACTCAGGGTCTCGCTGTTGTAGCGCATACCCTTGCAGACCTCGCAGGGTACATAAACATCAGCCAGAAAATGCATTTCGATTTTCACGATACCGTCGCCCTGACAGGCTTCGCAGCGTCCGCCTTTCACATTAAATGAAAATCTGCCCGAATTATAACCTTTCGCCTTAGAATCCGTCGTCTCGGCAAAAAGCTCGCGGATATCCGTAAATACACCTGTGTATGTGGCGGGATTTGATCTCGGCGTTCTGCCGATGGGCGACTGATCAATGCTGATCACCTTGTCGAGGTATTCCAGTCCCTCCATTTTCCGAAAGCGTCCGGGGATCTTTTTCGAGCCGTTCAGCTCATTGGAAAGGTGCTTAAAGAGCACCTCGTTGACCAAAGAGGATTTTCCCGAACCGGAAACGCCGGTAACGCAGACGAACTCGCCCAGAGGAATCTCAACATCTATATTTTTCAGGTTGTTCTCCCCTGCTGAATAAATCTTGATGCTGTGGCCGTTTCCGCTTCTTCTCTGCTGCGGAACGGGAACTTTCTTTTTACCGCTGAGATATTGACCGGTGATGGATTTTTCACAGTCCATGATCTCCTGCGCGCTGCCGCAGAAGACGATCTCACCGCCGTGAATTCCTGCGCCCGGCCCCACATCGACAATATAATCCGCCTGAAGCATGGTGTCTTCATCATGTTCCACCACGATCAGAGTGTTGCCGATATCGCGCAAATGCTTCAGCGTGGCTATGAGTTTTTCGTTATCTTTCTGATGCAAACCGATGCTCGGCTCGTCGAGAATATAGAGAACACCCACCAAAGAAGAACCGATCTGAGTAGCAAGCCTAATGCGCTGGCTCTCGCCGCCGGAAAGAGAACCGGAGGGCCTTGCCAGAGTGAGGTAACTCAGCCCCACACTTTCAAGGAAAGAAAGCCTTTCGGTGATTTCTTTGATAATCAGCCTTGCAATGACCATCTCGCGATGACTGAGACTTTCAGGCAGTGATCTGATGAATGTCAGTGCGTCACTGATTGACATGGAGCAAACTTCGTGTATATTCTTTCCGCTGACCGTCACGCTCAGCGCTTCCTTGCTCAGTCTGGCGCCTCCGCACTCACTGCATTCATTGGTAGTCATCAGCTGTTCGATTTCACGGCGGGAATACTCACTCTGAGACTCCTTATATCTTCTCTGCAGATTATTGACAAGTCCCTCGAAGTCCGTATAATACACACCGCCGCCGTAGCTGGTTTTACGCTCCATCTCCATTTTTTCCCCACGGGTGCCGTAAAGTAGCGCGTCATAGGCCTCATAGGAAAAATCTTCAATGGGCGTATCCATGGTAAAGCCGTATTTTTTTCCCAGAGCCTCATAATACATGCCTGCAATGCTGGAGCTGTCTTTGGCGCCCCAGCCGGAGGCTTTGATGGCGCCCTGACTGATTGACAGCTTGCGGTCGGGAATGATCATAGAGGGGGAAATTTCCATAAATACACCGAGTCCCGAACATTTTTTACAGGAACCGAAGGGGCTGTTAAAGGAAAACATTCGCGGTGTAATTTCGCCGTAGCTCACACCGTGCTCCGGGCAGGCGTAATTCAGGGAAAATGTCAGCTCATCCCCATCAATCACATCAATAATCAGCAAGCCGTCGGCCAGCTTCGTGGCCGTTTCCACGGAATCGGTCAGTCTCGATCGGATCTCATCCTTGATCACCAAACGGTCAACAACAACCTCGATATTGTGCTTTTTGTTTTTCTCGATCTTGATCTTTTCGGAAAGATCATAGATGATTCCGTCGATTCTGACCCTTACAAAGCCGGACTTTCTGACATTCTCCAGTTCCTTGACATATTCGCCTTTTCGGCCGCGGACAATAGGAGCCAGCACTTGAATTTTCGTGCCGCTATCCAGGGAAAGGATTTTGTCGACTACCTGATCCACGGTCTGCTGTCTGATTTCCCGACCGCAGACTGTGCAGTGGGCAACGCCGATTCTCGCATAAAGCAGACGGAGATAATCGTATATTTCCGTGATGGTGCCCACGGTGGAACGTGGATTTTTTGATGTGGTTTTCTGATCAATGGAAATAGCCGGAGAAAGGCCCTCGATGTAGTCCACATCGGGCTTTTCCATCTGGCCGAGGAACTGTCTGGCATAAGAGGAAAGAGATTCGACATACCGTCTCTGACCCTCGGCATAAATCGTATCAAAGGCAAGGGAGGACTTGCCCGAGCCCGAAAGGCCGGTGAAAACAACCAGCTTATCCCGCGGTACGGTCAGATCCACATTTTTCAGGTTATGCTCCCTCGCACCTTTAATGATAATATCCTTTTGTGACATATGATTTTCTACCCTCACAGTAAGCTCTTGAGCTTCTCAATTTTATCGCGCAGATAAGCCGCGTGTTCAAATTCAAGTATTTTAGCCGCCGCTTTCATTTCGGCTGTCAGATCTTTAATCACGCGCTGCCGCTGATCACGAGGCAAACGACGGAACTCTTTTTCGGAATCTATATTCTTTTTCTTGGTTTCGGAAATCTCGATGATATCTCTGACATCCTTGACGATGGTCTTGGGAATGATTCCGTGTTCCTCATTATACTGACTTTGTATCTTTCTTCTTCTTGCAGTTTCCGTGATCGCATAATTCATGGACGGCGTAACCTTATCGGCATACATAATGACCTCGCCGCCGGCATTTCTAGCGGCTCGGCCTATGGTCTGCACCAGAGAGGTTTCCGAACGCAGAAAGCCCTCCTTATCGGCGTCGAGAATCACAACCAGAGAAACCTCCGGCAGATCCAGTCCTTCACGCAAAAGGTTAATGCCGACGAGGACATCAAATTCGCCCAGTCGCAGATCACGAATTATCTCCATTCTCTCGATGGTGTCCACATCATAATGCATGTATCGGACCTTGATGCCGAGATCGGTCAGATAAGCCGTCAGCGCCTCTGCCATTTTTTTCGTCAGTGTGGTGATGAGCACCCGTTCGCCGCGGTCAATGCGCATATTGATCTCACTGAAAATATCATCCATCTGTCCCTCAGTGGGTCTGACGCTGATGACCGGATCCAGCAGACCTGTGGGACGGATCACCTGTTCCACGATCTGCGCACTCTTTTCCTTTTCAAAGGGGCCGGGGGTCGCACTGACAAATATTTTTTGACCGACCTTGCCGTAAAATTCATCAAATGTCAGCGGACGGTTATCATAGGCCGACGGCAGTCGGAAGCCGTAATTGATCAGACTGTCCTTGCGCGCTCTGTCTCCGGCGTACATGGCGCGAACCTGAGGCAGCATCACATGGGATTCATCAACGAAAAGCAAAAAATCATCGGGGAAATAGTCAAGCAGGGTAAAGGGAGCCGCACCCGCCGGTCTGCCGGACATGATGCGTGAATAATTCTCAATGCCTTTACAAAATCCCGTCTCACGCAAAAGCTCCAGATCGTTTAAGGTTCTGTCCTTGATCCTCTGTGCTTCCAGCAGTTTGCCCTGACTGGTAAACTCGGCATAACGCTCGTTCATCTCACTGCGGATGGCTTCCAGCGCGCCTTCGAGTTTGTCCGGACTGATAACATAGTGCGACGCCGGATAAATCGCCGCATGACTGACGACATTTTTGATTTCTCCCGTCAGCGGATTAATCTCGCTGATCCGGTCGATCTCATCGCCGAAAAACTCGACTCTGATGGCGGTGTCCGTGGTATAGACCGGATAGATTTCCACCACATCTCCGCGAACACGAAACTTGTTTCGGATGAAATTGACATCGTTTCGTTCATACTGAATTTCCACGAGCTTCTGAATCAGCTCGTCCCTGCTTTTCTCGGCACCGGTGCGCAGAGAGATCACCATGTTTCGATAATCAATGGGATTTCCCAAAGTATAAATACACGAGACGCTGGCTACGATGATGACATCTCTACGTTCAGAAAGTGCCGAAGTGGCTGAGTGGCGCAGCTTGTCGATCTCGTCATTGATAGCCGAATCCTTTTCAATATAGGTATCTGTCGTCGGGATATAGGCTTCGGGCTGATAATAGTCGTAATAGGAGACGAAATATTCCACGGCGTTTTCCGGGAAGAATTCGCGGAATTCACTGCAAAGCTGATAGGCAAGGGTCTTATTATGCGCTAAAACCAGCGTGGGTCTGTTGACACGCTCAATGATATTGGCCATGGTGAAAGTTTTTCCCGAGCCGGTGACACCCAAGAGTGTCTGTTCCTTGTAGCCTTTATTCAGACCCTCAACGAGAGAGTCGATCGCCTGGGGCTGATCACCCGTAGGCTTATATTTTGAAACCAGCTTAAAATGATCCATAGCGCCTCCACAAATCGTACAAATGTTCGTTCTTCTGGATATTATACTACAATTATGATCAAAAATCAACTGTTTTAGCAGAAATCTTTCCGCGTCAATTTTTTCAAAAAAGCAGCGGCGTTTATTCTCAGCACTGAGAATAAACGCCGCAATATTCAGTCGTCATATTCACTGTCAATCGGATCAATCCCATAAAAAATATGAGTATAATTGATTGATTTCAGCATAGAAAAATAGTCCGTCTCTGTTATGATGATATGGTCCACAAGCTGAACTTTCAGCATATCCAGCAGCGCATATGCTGCCTTGGTCACCTTTTCATCAGCATCTGAGGGCTCGCAGGCACTGTTGGGGTGATTATGAGAAAGAATCACCTTATTAGCATTGACCTCCAGCACCACCGAAGCGATCTTCCGGATATCAAAAGCCGCTGAGGAAAAGTCTCCCTCGCTGATGAGCCGGCAGGCAACAAGACGGTAATTGGAATCGAGACACAACAAATAGATGCGCTCATTATTGGTGTCAAGATAGAGGGGGTGCAAAAAGTCCGCCTGAGCCTTTGTCTCTTTCAGGCATATTTTCTTTTTCTGTACATCCTCAACATACCTCTGATAAAGAGGCAGAATCATCGTGATCAGACAGGCGGCACTTTCCGTCATGCCGGAAACCGTCATCAGATCTTTTTTCTTCGCGTGAAAAACCGCCGAAAATGAACCAAATTTTTCAATCAGCTCGTGGGCAATGGTGTTGGTATCCCTTTGAGGAATACCGAAAAATAATAGCATTTCAAGAATATTATGGTCGGGCATACATGCCATTCCGCTGGCAAGATATCTTTCTTTTACTTTCTGTCGGTGATTTTTGTGTGGGTTTTCTTTCTTGTTGTTTCTTTTCCCATGATCATCGGCATTGGCCATAAATTCAACTCCTCTTAAAATAAAAAATTATACAATAACAGGTCTGCAAAAAGCTGCAGACCTGATACTGACTGAATATAACTGTCAAATTGATATTTCGAGAGCCATCTTGTACATATCAAGATCAACATGATTCTTCATGTTGAGAGCTTCGAAAATATCAAAATCAAGAACTGTCTCTTTTTGCATTGCAACGACTCTGTTACCGATGCCGTCTTTCAGAAGCTGGACAGCACGGTAACCCATCTGGCTGGCAACAATTCTATCCTTGGCCGTGGGAGAACCGCCTCTCTGAACATGACCAAGAATGGTTGCTCTGGTTTCAACGCCGGTTTCACTCTGTATTCTCTTTGCCATTTCATCAACACCGCCGATGGCTTCGGAAACAAGAATAACAAAATGAACCTTGTTGCTCTTCTGGGTTCTCTTCATTCTCTCAATGACATCGCGCTCAAAATCATAGGGCACCTCAGGAATCAGAATAGAGGTTGCGCCGCAGGCAACGCCTGCATTCAGAGCAAGATAGCCTGCTCCTCTGCCCATTACCTCAACAACAGCGCAACGGTCATGTGACTCCGTTGTGTCTCTGATTCTATCTACCATCTGCATGATGGTGTTCATGGCAGTATCGTAGCCGATGGTATAATCGCAGCATCCGATATCATTGTCAATGGTTCCGGGAAGAGCGACACAGGGAATTCCGCGAAGAGAAAGATCTCTGGCACCCCTGAAAGAACCGTCTCCTCCGATGACAACCAGTCCACCGATGCCTCTTTTTTTGCAGGTAGCAATTGCGTCCTGCATACCCTCCTCCGTCTTGAAACGAGGGCTTCTGGCGGAATAAAGAATGGTACCGCCTCTATTGATGATGTCAGATACGGAACGAAGATTCATTTCGTACATATCATTCTCCATGAGACCGTTGTAGCCTCTTCTGATACCGTATACCTGCATACCAAGCTCACATCCGGCTCTGACAACGGCACGGATGGCCGCATTCATTCCCGGGGCGTCACCGCCGCTTGTCAAAACACCAATTGTCTTAATCATTTGCTGTATCCTCCTTGATCCGCCCGAACAAAGGATTGCCGATCTTGAAGCAATCCGGCGGATTCTGTCTGTTTCTTATTATCGATATTATTATACACTATTATGAATAAATGTCAAGATTTATCCATGGATTCGACATTATTTTGCCACATTCATTGCCTGATAACTACATTTTTTTCGCCGAGAAGGTAGCAGAATTCCTTTTTCAGCGGTTCACTGACGGCAACGGTTCCGAGAAAATCATATTTCTTTTTGTCCTCATAGTAGCAGTAAAGCGGGAAATTTCCCGGGAAAATATCCAGCAGCAGCCTGATTTTTTCCATTTTATCGCTGACAGATGATCCGACGCGCAGGAAAATGCCCTTGCGCTGTTTTTTCTGTGCCGCCGTAGTTTCCTCTTTCAGGGTGTTTTTGGGATTCGGCTCTATGGTTTCGCAAACGACAGTCGGTTCTTTATCCTCACGAAGGCTCAGTCTGCCCCGGACGAGGACGATGTTTCCCACGCTGAGCAGCGGAAGTCTTTCGGCATACTGACGGGAAAAGACAATACATTCCACACTGGCAGAGATATCCTCCAGGGTAATAAAGCACATCGTCGCATTGTTCTTGGTCACCTTTTTTTCCACTCTCGAGATAATACCGAAGATTTTCACGGGGGAATTATCCTGATATTTCGAGCCGAACTCCCCCTCGGATTCCAGAAGGTCAGCGATACGGTCGGCCTGTATCGCCTCCCCAACCTGCCGGTATTCGTCCATCGGATGACCGGAGATATAAAGTCCCGTGACCTCCTTTTCTGCGGCCAGACGATCCTTCAAAGGCATCTCTTCCAAAGGCGGCGCCGTGAACTCAGCGGAATAATCAAAGCCCGAGTCCGCATCAAAAAAGCCGATCTGTCCCGTGACATTCTTATTTCTGTCGGCATCCAGATCCGCCACAATTGGCGCGAGCATGGTCAGCATCTGACGCCTGTTGAGACCGAGGCCGTCAAGAGCGCCGCATTTGATCAGGCTTTCAACGGCTCTGCGGTTAAATTCCCGGGAATAGACGCGCTTGCAGAAAGAATAAAAATCCGTATATTTTCCCGCCTGTTCGCGGTTATCAATAATGGTTCTGATGAATCCCCTGCCGAGATTTTTGATGGCAAGAAGTCCGAAACGGATAGCGCCGTTTTTAACCGTAAAGCCCTCAAAACTGCTGTTGACGCTGGGCGCCAGAACCTTGATACCCAGACGCGTACATTCGGAGATATAGGAAGAGACCTTCGATGCGGAATCAAGCACGCTTGTCAGAGTCGCGGCCAGCAGCTCACAGGGATAGTGGCATTTCAGCCATGCCGTCTGATAGGAAACATAGGCATAGGCCGCCGCATGGGATTTATTAAAGGCATATTTGGCGAAGTTGGACATCTCATCAAAGATTTCATTGGCTGTCTTTTCCGAAACGCCCATGGCAAGGGCACCGCAGCATTCCGTTTCGCCCTTTTCATTTTTTAGTCCATGAATGAAAATTTCTCTCTCTTTAGCCATGACATCGAGTTTTTTCTTGGACATGGCGCGTCTGACAAGATCCGCACGGCCATAGGAATAGCCGGCGAGCTTGCGGCATATCTCCATGACCTGCTCCTGATAAACCATACAGCCGTAGGTGACATCCAGAATATCCCGAAGAAGCTCAGACTTGTACCGCGTATCCTCCGGATGGTGTCTGTTGTGAATATAGGTATCAATGGAATCGGCGGGGCCGGGACGGTAAAGAGAGATCACGGCGATCAGATCCTCCAGGCTTTGGGGTTTCAGCCGGGAAAGGACGCTGCGCATACCGGCAGACTCATACTGAAAAACCGCGTCGGTCCGACCCTGAGAGAGCATTTCAAAGGTTGCGGCATCATCGGTGTCGATTTGATCGATATCAAA
>JAQXMV010000106.1 GCA_029013165.1 Oscillospiraceae bacterium
GGACTGTGATTTGCTTTCTTCTTCTGATGCTGATTTTACATTTCTTGCTTTTTAAGCCGGTGCTGAAAGTACTTGACGAGCGAAAAGCCCGCATCCAAAAGGCGCAGGAAAAGAGCGAGACCATTTCTGCTCTTCAGCAGGAGCATGAGCAGCGCAGAGAACAGCAAAAGATCGAATATATTGAGAAGCGCAAAGATGAGGCAAAGGCAAGCGCCAATAACATTCAGTCTGAAGGAAAAAAGCAAATTGAAGCCACCCAGCGGCAGCGCCAGCAGCAGGCTGAAGAGTACCGCAAGCGGATCACTCAGGAGTATGAGGATATTATCAGTCAGGTTTCTCCGAAGATGGAAACGGCGGCGGCCATTTTTGCCAAAAATTTAATCTCTCACAGGATTTGATAGTATGGAAATACAATATGTAATTATTAATTTTATTCTTCTTGCTGCGCTGTTGTATTTTGTCGGCCGCAAAACCATCGCCAAAATTTTTAACACGCGACTGGAGAATATCAATACGCAGCTTGACATGGCACAGTCTGTGGAGGCCATGGATTTACCGACTTTTTCGGACTATGTCCCAGAGGATGAATTGGAAGAGCTGCGTGATTCGAGCGTTGACAGAGCGCAGAATAATGTCGACGAAAAAATAGCCCAGCTTCGTGATTTCGGAGAAAGAGAGCGCCGTGAGATTCATCGTGAAATGATTGAAGATGTGCGCAAAAAGCTCTTTGCCGTGATGAAACAGAATGTCATCGACCTGTTTTCCATGGAAAAGTATATCGAAGTGTCCAAGTCACTGAGCGCCGATATCGTCGACAACATTCTTTCCATGATCAAGCTCACACCGGGCGATATGGCCTATCTGGAGCATAACGATGTGCTTTATGTTACGCTGACTTCGGCTTATCCGCTTGAAAAGGAATTAGTCGACAAGGTCGATATCGCCACGAGAGAGATGCTCGAAAAAGTCGGGGGAAAAACCTCTCTATGGGTGCTGGACGATCCGTCGCTCATCGGCGGCGTCAAGCTCAGAATCGGTGACACCGTCTATGACGGAACCGTGCTGGAACAGCTTTACCATTTCGAGAAAAATCTCAACCGCGAGCCGATACTCAGCGACGACACCGTGAATCATCTGATCAACGAATTTTCTCAGAAAGCGGAGAGTTTTAATCCGAATATCGAGAACTATCAGCTTGGTAGGGTCATCAGTATTTCTGACGGTATTTGCTGGATGGACGGTCTTGCGGATATTATGTACGGTGAAGTCGTGGAGTTTGATTGCGGCGAAACCGGAATGGTGCTCGACATTCAGCAGAACCGCATCGGCTGTGTTGTTTTCGGTGAATATGAACACATCGAAAGCGGAAGTAAAGTCAGAAGAGTCGGCAGAATTGCCAGCGTTCCCGTGGGTGAAGCCCTCCTCGGCAGAATCGTTGACGCCATGGGTAACCCCATTGACGCCGAGGGCTATCTGCCCTACAGTGAGCGCAGACCCATTGAATATAAGGCACCGGCCATTCTTGACCGTTCGCCCGTCAATAAGCCCCTGCACACCGGTATCAAAGCCATTGACGCCATGGTACCCATCGGCAGAGGTCAGCGTGAGCTCATCATCGGTGACAGACAAAGCGGTAAAACGGCCATTGCTGTGGATACCATCATTAACCAAAAGGGCAAGGACACCATCTGCATCTATGTTGTGATCGGTCAGAAAGAAACACTTGTTGCCGAAATCAAGGAAAAGCTGAAAGCCCACGGCGCCATGGATTACACAACGATTGTGGCCGCCCCCGCCTGTGATTCTGCGGCTTTGCAGTATATTGCCCCCTTTGCCGGCGCCGCGATGGCTGAGTATTTTATGTATAAAGGCCAGGATGTACTCATCGTTTATGACGATCTTTCCAAGCATGCGGTAGCTTACCGTGAGCTTTCCCTGCTGCTTCACAGGCCCTCCGGCCGTGAAGCCTATCCCGGTGATATTTTCTATCTTCACTCAAGACTGCTTGAGCGTGCCGCCCATCTTTCTCAGGAACTCGGCGGCGGATCCGTTACGGCGCTTCCCATCGTGGAGACGCTCGCTGGCGATATTTCCGCCTATATTCCCACGAATGTTATCTCCATTACTGACGGTCAGATCTTTTTGGATTCCGGCCTTTTCAACGAAGGTCAGCGTCCGGCCATTAATGTCGGTCTGTCTGTTTCTCGTGTCGGTGGCGCAGCTCAGAGTCCTTTTATGAAGAAAGTCTCCTCCAATCTTCGCGCAAGCCTTGCTCAGTATCGGGAGCTGGCTGAATTTATGCAGTTCGGTTCGGATATTGACGACGACACCAAGGCCACTCTGGCCGCCGGCAGGCTCCTGACCGAAGCACTCAAACAGGGACGGTATTCTCCGATACCTGATTATCTTCAGGCCTGTCTGCTCTTTGCTGTCAGTGAGGGCTATGCCAAAAACATAGCGCCTGAGGAAATGAATGTTTTTGAGAAAAAACTCTATGCCTATCTGATGTCTGAGTGTATGGAGCTTCTCAATAAACTCAGCAGTGCCAAAAAGATAGATGCCGCTATGCTCAGTGAACTGAAAACCGCCTTGGACGAGTTTGTAAAGAGGTCCTGATTATGGCTACGATACAAAGTCTCAAGAAAAAGCTCCAGGTAATCCGTTCAACACAGAAGCTCACGCAGGCCATGAAAACAGCCTCAACGGTGAAATACTCACGAATAAGCGGTATTTATTCCGGCTTTAAGAAGTATGAGCAAAGCTGCAGCGAGCTTTATGAGTGCTACCGCGAAGAATTAAACGGCGCCATTGCTTCTCACAATCCGGCGGCACCGGTTTGTTATTTGGTTTTTGCCTCCAACAAAGGAATGTGCGGCAGTTTTAATTCTGAGGTATTGGCTTTCGCGGAAAAAACGATTCAGTCTCAGGAAAATCCGCCGACGGTTCTTCTCTGCGGAAAGAAAGCCGAAGCCTATTTTAACGATAAAAAAATCGCCTTTCAAAAGAGCTATACGCTCTCTGATGTGCCGACAATGACAGACGCCGGCGTCTTGTTTGAGGATATTACTTCTATGCTCAGGAAAGGGGAAATTTCATCGCTGAAAGTAATTTATCCGAAATATAAAAACATGATGGTTCAATACCCTGTTTGCCGCGATCTCTTTTCCGAAAGCTCTGATCATGCAGAGAATACCGCGTCAAAAGGAAACACGCTTTTTGTTCCCGACAGGGTAACTGTCATCAAAAATTCTGCCAGAAACATTTTGGTTTCCATCATTTACGGAATCATTCTTGAAACGGCTCTCGGCGCTCAGGCTGCGACCCTGACGACTATGCGGTCTGCCTATGATACGGCCAGTGAATACTGCACGGCTTTGGAGGTGCAGATTAACAGAATGCGTCAGAGTCAGGTGACGGCGGATATTGCAGATATTTCGGCAGAGTTTCTCATAGAAAAGGAGGAATGACAAATGGCTAAAAATTCCGTTGGTATGGTGCAGCGAATCACAGGCCCTGTTGTCGATATACTTTTTGCTCCCAACGAAGTGCCCGATATTTTTAATGCCGTCAATGTTCAGGTCGGTGAGGAAACCTATACCCTTGAAGTTTCTCAACAGCTCGGCGGCGGTGAGGTGAGATGCATTTCCATGAACCCCACCGACGGCATGTCGAGAGGCCTGAAAGCTGTGGATACGGGCGCGCCGATCCGAATCAGCGTTGGTGAAGAAACCCTCGGCAGAATCGTCAATGTTACCGGAAAACCTATTGACAAGGGCGAGGAAATCCAATCGGCAGTCCAGTGGCCGATTCACCATAAGGCACCGTCCTTTGCGGAAATCGTTTCTTCCAACGAAATACTCGAAACCGGTATCAAGGTGATTGACCTGATGACACCCTATATCAAGGGCGGAAAGATCGGTCTTTTCGGCGGTGCCGGTGTGGGCAAAACTGTGCTCATCATGGAACTGATCCGAAATGTGGCCTTTGAGCATGACGGTTATTCGGTTTTTGCCGGCGTAGGGGAGCGTTCCCGAGAGGGTAACGACCTGTGGAATGAAATGAATCAGTCCGGCGTCATTGACAAAACCGCTTTGGTTTTCGGTCAGATGAATGAAACAGCCGGCGCGAGACTTCGTGTTCCCCTGGTCGGTCTGACAATGGCGGAATATTTCCGCGAAGCCGCCCACAAGGATGTGCTTTTGTTTATTGATAATATTTTCCGATTTACTCAGGCCGGCAGTGAAGTTTCGGCTCTTCTCGGCCGAATGCCCTCGGCCGTCGGCTATCAGCCAACGCTGGCCTCGGAAATGGGCAAGCTGCAGGAGAGAATTGTTTCCACCGGTAACGGTTCCATCACTTCGGTTCAGGCCGTTTATGTGCCTGCCGACGATCTGACGGATCCGGCTCCTGCCACCACTTTTTCTCATCTTGACGCCACAACGGTTCTTTCCCGAAAGATCGTGGAGCTCGGCATCTATCCTGCCGTGGATCCTCTGGAGTCATCTTCCCGAGCCCTTTCACCGGATTATGTCAGTGAAAGGCACTACCGTGTTGCCAAAGAGACACAACGCGTTCTGCAAAAATACGCAGAACTTCAGGATATCATCGCCATTCTCGGTATGGACGAGCTCTCACCGGAAGATAAAAAGCTCGTTTCCAGAGCCAGACGCGTGCAGCGTTTTATGAGCCAGCCTTTTCATGTTGCCGAGAGCTTCACGGGACATCCGGGTGCTTATGTGCCTCTGGAAAAAACTATTGATTCCGTTGAGGTCATACTTTCCGGTGACTGTGACAACATTCCTGAAAAGTATTTTCTTCTTTCCGGTACCATTGACGATGTATTTCGGAAATATAAGGATGAGCACTGATGGCAAATGAAAGTAAGAATAACGGACGATTGAAGCTCTACCTATTCACCATGGAGGGCGAGCTGACGCCGGTTGAGTGTGACTGTGTCAAGCTGAGTGTTGCCGATGATAAAGACGGAGGCTTTCAAGGCTTGTACGGCATCAGATTCGGCCACGCAAAGAGCGTGTTTGCACTTTGTCCCGGCAAAATTACCGCGACACTTGACGGAAAGAATGTCTTCTCGGCCAAAACTGGTGGCGGCTTTGCCCTGACGGACGGGAAGACGGTGAATGTGACCGTGGAGAAAGCCGAAATGATAACGGAATAATCGAATGAGAGATATGCACTTTTCAGGGTGCCTGTCTCTTATT
>JAQXMV010000107.1 GCA_029013165.1 Oscillospiraceae bacterium
CTGCAGTTCGGCGGCGACGACCAGTGGAGCAATATGCTCGGCGGAACGGAGCTGATCCGAAAGAAGCTGGGCGAAGACGCGGCGGCTATGACCATTACTCTGCTGCTAAATTCCGAGGGCAAGAAAATGGGCAAGACCCAAAGCGGTGCTGTGTGGCTCGATCCGAATAAGACCAGTCCCTATGATTTCTATCAGTACTGGAGAAATGTGGCCGACGCCGATGTCTTAAAGTGTATCAGAATGTTGACTTTCCTGCCCCTCGAGGAAATTGATAAAATGGATTCATGGCAGGGCAGTGAGCTCAACAAGGCCAAGGAGATCCTTGCCTTTGAGCTGACGAAGCTCGTCCACGGTGAGGAAGAAGCGAAAAAAGCCGACGAGGCCGCAAAGGCTCTTTTCGGCGGCGGAGCTAACAGCGACAATATGCCCACAACGGCTTTGAGTAAGGATGATTTTACCGACGGTGCCGTGTCCCTTATTGATATGATGCTGAAAGCCGGAATCATCAAGTCAAGAGGTGAGGGCAGACGCCTGATTGAACAGGGCGGTGTTTCCGTTGATGATAAGAAGGCGGTTTCTTTTGCCGATACGGTTTCTGCCGACAGCTTTGAAAAAGGCTATGTCATCGTGAAAAAAGGCAAGAAAGTATATAATAAATTTATTATCGAATAATCATTCGTGAAAGGACGGTGAACGGTGACGACGCCGTTTCATCGGGTGATCATTATGAATACGAAAAAATCAGGCGTGGCTGTGATGGGCTTTCTTTCGGCCATCTGCTCTTTTGCTTCCCTGCTGTTATATGTTCTGATTCCGCAGTCGGATTTGGCTAATTCCGTGACACGCCCGGCCTCTCACGGTTTATATGCGTTGCTGGTTTCGCCGGTGCTGGCGGCAGCGGCTCTTCTGCTGTTTTGTCTGGCCTATATCAGGCAAATCGGTGCATTTACTAAGACATATAAGCCGGCTCTTTGCTACGGTGCCTTTGGACTGGTGGGTCTCGGATTGGTTTTCAATCTGATTTCTTCCGTTGCCTTTACCGCCTCGCAGTTCAGTCTCGGCTTTGCCGCTCCTGTCGACGGCACCGTATGGGAAACACTCGCTGTTTTTACGGCGGTTTTCAGTGTGCTCAATCTCGCTTATGCGGTTTTGACGGTAACGGCGAAACGGAAGCTGAAGTAAAAAATTAAGAATCAATAAAATTTTCGATTATATGAGGTGCATTATGGACAAGAAAATCTACACAATCGCGACTGCCCATCTGGATACGGTGTGGAACTGGGATTTTGAGCATGTGATCAATGTCTGCCTGAAAGAAACTCTGGATAAGAACTTCCAGCTTTTTGAGCAGTTTCCCGATTATTGTTTCAACTTCGAGGGTGCATACCGCTATGAGCTTTTTGAGGAGTATTATCCGGAAAAATTTGAACAGCTCAGAAAGTATATCGAGCAGGGCAGATGGAATGTTACCGGCAGCAGCTATGAAAACGGCGATGTCAATGTTCCCTCTCCGGAAAGTCTCTTTAGAAACATCCTTTACGGAAACGGCTATTTTGAAAAGAAATTCGGCAAGAGGAGCAACGATATTTTCCTGCCGGACTGCTTCGGTTTCGGCTGGGCTTTACCCTCTATCGCCGAGCACGCAGGACTGAAAGGCTTTTCCACTCAGAAGCTTTCATGGGGCAGTGCCTACGGTATTCCCTTTGATATCGGTCTGTGGTATGGCGTCAACGGCAAGCCGATTTATGCCAGCCTCGATGCCAAGTCCTATTGCACAACCTTTAAGAAGGTCAGAACCAAGAAAGACCTGCTGGATAAACTCAATAAAAATGTCAAGAAATACGATCTGCCCATGACCTATGCCTATCACGGCGTCGGTGATGTGGGCGGCGCACCGAAGGAACAGTCTGTCAAGACGGTCTGCAGTGAAATGGCACAGAACGATACCTCGGATATTAAAGTCCTGTCGTCTTCTCCGACGGAGTTTTTTGAAGATGTTGCCGCTTTGGATGCCGGTATTCAGAGAAAGCTGCCGGCCTATAACGGCGAACTGCTGATGACCTGTCACGGCGTCGGTTCCTATGTTTCCCGTGCTTTCAGCAAAAGAATGAACAGACGCGGCGAAGAGCTGGCCGACATGGCGGAGAGAAACTCTGTAATTGCCATGAATATCTGCGGAACCGATTATCCGAAAACTGAGATCGACAAATCCTGGAAGCGCATTATTGCCCACACCTTCCATGATGATATCACCGGAACATCAGTTCAGAGGGTTTATCAGCGTTCCTGGAATGATTATATCCTCAGTGCCAATCAGCTCACCAATGCCTTTGAGGGTTCCACACGAGAAGTGATCAAAAATCTTGACACCTCATGGGTGAAAGGCGTGCCGGTTGTGGTTTCCAACACCGTAGAGCAGCCGAGAATGGCCACAGTGGATGTCAAGGTGCCTTATTACGGTTACAATTATGTCAGAGTCTTTGACGGTGAGGGCAAGGAAGTTCCCTCCCAGGTCAACGGCGTATCTGACGGTATGATGTTCGTAACACTCAGCGCTCATGTACCGGCTCTCAGCTTTAAGGTTCTTGATGTGATTTACAGCGAAGAACCCTGCAAGATGTATACCGGTATGAGAGCCGAAAACGGTCGTATTGAGAATATGAAGTATATTGTTACTGTTGACAGAAACGGCGACATCGCTTCTATCATTGATAAAACCCTCGGTAACAAAGAGATTCTCAGTAAGCCAATCCGCTTTGAGATCAATAAATATAAAGGTACAAAGGAATATGTCGCCTGGGAACTGACCTATAAGGAGCTGGACAAATATCCCTGGGAGTTTGCCGAAAAGGGCAAATGCCGCGTAGTGGAGGCCGGCGCTTCAAGGGTCACGCTGAGAGTGGATCAGACTGCGAGCAAATCTGCCTTTACATATTATGTCTCTCTTTCCGTCGGCTGTCCCTATGTCAGCGTATACAACGAAGTGGAGTGGAGAGAGTTCCGCAGAGCGCTTCATAACGGTTTCTGCTTCAATCTGAAGACCGATCATTCCACCTTTGACCTCGGACTCGGCGCCATCAAGAGAAACAAGGCCAACAAAAAGCTCTTTGAGGTACCGGCGCAGAAATGGGCTGATATGACGAATAAAGACGGCACCTTCGGTGTTTCTGTTTTCAGTGACTCGAAATATGGCTGGATGATGAAAAACGAGAAAACCCTTCGTCTGACGGTTGCCCATTCTCCGAAGAATTATTACAGAGACGACAGCGTTCAGGGTATGCTTGAGTTCGGCCTGAACCGTTACGGCTATGCGATTTATTCCCACAAGGGCGATTACACCAACGGTACGCAGATCTTTGCCCGCTTCTTCAATCAGCCGGCTTCCGCCTTTACCTGCGACAAGCATGAGGGTGCTTTGGGCAGAGAGTATTCTTTCGGCAGCATCAGCGACGGCAATGTCATTATCCGCGCACTCAAGAAAGCGGAAAACAGTGATGAGATTATCGTCCGCGTCAATGAGGGTGCCAACAAGATAGCTAGAAATGTGAAGATCAGTCTCGGTAACGGCATTGTTAAGGCCCGTGAAGTCAACGCCATGGAGGATGAAATCGGTGATGCCGCTATCGCCGACGGCTCACTTGTCTTTGACCTGGAGCCCTATGAGGTGAAGACTTTCGCCGTGAAGCTCGCCAGCGGTATTTTCAAGGCCAGTGCCAAGCAGATTCCCGTTGAGCTTCCCTATAATACCGACATTGTTACCTTTAACCACAATACAGGCAGTGCGGCCATCCCCACCATTAATGTTTCCGTGCCCGGTGAAATTTTCCCCAAGGAGATCGAGTGTGCCGGTTATCACTTCAAAACCGGTGACATCTGGGGCGAGGGCAACAACGCTCTGATTTGCGGCGGTCAGGAAATCGTGCTTTCCGGCAACAAGTTCTGCTTTATCGGTGCTTCCCTTTACGGCGATAAGGTCTATAACTTCAAGGTTGACGGCAAGCGTTATCCTGTCAGAGTGCAGTCGATCAACGAGCGTATCGGCAAGTGGGATCTCTATGACCTTGCCGAGGTGGCAAACATCAAGACAGACAGACTGGCCTGGGAGTGCACCCATACCCACGGTCCCGACGGCGACAATGCCGCCGCACAGCTCTACTTCTTCATGTATGAGATGGACATCGGTGACGCCGGCAAGATTACGCTGCCTGATGACAACGGACTGATCATCATTGCTGCCGTTCAGAGCAGTGACAGTTCAAGCATCCGACTTGAGACTGAGCTTTATGATCGTGTTTCCGGCAGAACATTTGATTATCGTATGACCAATAAAGAAAAGCGCACCTGTAAGCGCATGAAGAAGAAGTTCAAGAAGACCCCGAACAAATCATGATCGTCTTTTCCCGGGAAAAGAAAGCCAAATAACAAAAAATCGGCCCTATTCGCTGAACGAATAGGGTTGATTTTACATTCATGAAAGCAGGTAACAACATGATCCGATCAAACTGTCATACGCATACGCGTTATTGTGATGGAAAAAATACAGCGGAAGAAATGGTCAGAGCCGCCATTGACAACGGTTTTGAATCTCTGGGCTTTTCCGGGCACAGTCCCATGTTTTTTGAGAATGACTGGGCGATGTCCGAAGAGAATCTAGGCGAGTATATCCGTGAAATCCGATCGCTGAAAGAAAAATACGCAGATCAAATTGACATACTCTGCGGTATTGAGCTTGACAGCTGTCACACCGGCATCAGGGCTGAGGATTTTGATTTTGTGATTGCTTCCGTTCATCAGTTCATCTGCGGCGAAAAGGTTTATTATATCGACTATACCGGCGAGGCGTTGTCAACGGCCGTGAGGGAGCTTTTCGGCGGTTCCTGGAACAAAATGGCGCAGGAATATTTCAGGCTCGTCGCCGATCACGCCCTTTCCGGCAACTATGATATCGTCGGTCATTTTGATTTGATCACCAAGTTCAACGATAACGGAGAATACTTTGACGAGCGTGATGAAACCTACCGAGAGGCCGCCGTCTCTGCTGTTGACAGAATCCTTACAGCTCGTCCCGATATGCTTTTTGAAGTGAACACCGGAGCCATGTATCGTTGCGGCAACCAGCGTCCCTATCCGGCGGCGTTCATTCTCGAGCACATCAAAAGCAGGGGAGGGGAGATCACCATCACCTCGGACGCTCACTGCTGTGAGGCAATCGCCTATGCCTTTGAGGAGGCGGCAGCGTATTGCCGCCGATGCGGCTTTGATTCTGCGGTGATACTTACCGTTCAAGGCAAAAAAAGAATCAAGCTATGAAGAAAAATCGAAGTTCAGGATGAAATATATTGACAAATCCATGTGATTTTGATACAATAAGCAAGCGCTGTTAAGCTGTGATTTGCTTGACTGTTCACATAATATCAGGAGAGTTGTCCGAGTGGTCGAAGGTGCAGCACTCGAAATGCTGTGTACGTAAGTACCTAGGGTTCGAATCCCTAACTCTCCGCCAAATGTCCACGGTAATTCTGATAGAATTATCGTGGGCTTTTTTTATGCCCAAAAACCGCTTGAAATAAGACTTTCTGCTTGTTTTGCGTACCCCCCCAAATAAACCCTCGACTACCCAAGAAGACCAAACCGGTCTAAAATAGTCTCATCATTTCTGAGCAAGTCTAAAGAGTAGATTGGACTAACTTAGAATGAATCAGAAAAAAGAAAAGGATGGGACCAAATGGGTACAGAAATACAAACAGTAAAGAATCAGATGACGCTGAAGAACTGGGTGGAAGAGGTGGCAGAATGTCAATCATCGGGCATGACGGTATCGGCCTGGTGTGAACTTCACGGAATCAATGTAAAAACATACTACTACCATCTGCGACGGGTACGGGAAAGCTTGCTTACAGAAAGCCATGTTGTTCCGTTGAGCACGAAAAACATTTCGGATAATATTGAAATCTTCAGCGGCGATGTGAGAATAACTCTGCCCTTCGGATGTTCGGAAGAAACCCTGTCAACGGTTCTGAAGGTGCTGAAAAATGCTCAGTGATCTTGCCTGTGGTTGTGATGTGTATCTTATTACCGGATATACGGACATGAGGAAAGGAATAGACGGTCTTGCCACCATCGTGCAGGGAAAGCTGTCTCTGGATCCGTTCAGTCGGAGCCTTTATCTTTTTTGCGGAAGAAACCGCAGTAAAATAAAAGGACTGTTGTGGGAGGGAGACGGATTTCTGCTTTTGTATAAACGCCTTGATAACGGTTCTTTCCGTTGGCCGAGAAATGAAACAGAAGCCCGTAAACTGACACCGCAGCAGATCCGA
>JAQXMV010000108.1 GCA_029013165.1 Oscillospiraceae bacterium
AGCATTGACACCGCCGACAGAGTATTCAACAAAACCGAGGAACTTTTCTGCAACTACGGCTGGATACTCGGACTTGTTCTCTTCCTTTTCGGTTTGTGGCGCTTCATCAATGCCATCGCCGGCATCGTGACATTTTCCGGTGCAGGTGCTTTCAGCGTAATCGGAGCCGCCGCCTTTATTCCGTTTCTGTTCACATTCCTGATCAGCGTTGCCATGATGGCCGGCGGAATCATTATGATAAAAAAGCTCCGCAAAAAGAGAAGTAAAAAAGGCGCTGAAAAAGAAAGTGAGATCGAATCTCTGTGAGTAGCCATACTCTTTCTGAGATCACTATTGTAAAACGATAGGCTGTGCATTAAGAGGGGACGCGATTTCCAATCGCGTCCCCTCTATCAATTCTCACAGTTCGTAATCCACGCCGAAACGATACTGCTTGCTGTAGTTCATTCGCGTCGACAGGAGCATGGTTTTTTCGTAGCAGTTATAAACTGCGCTCCAGAGGCTCGAAATCATATAACCTCTTTTGTGCTTATAATCCAAACGGCATTTTTCCAGCAGCTCCATGGCCTGCGCCTCCTGCATGATGCCGTCCTTGTCTGCAAAGGCCTCCTTCACCCATTTCTCACGGGTGTAACCAAAACCTTTTTTGTTATCTCCGTCAGAGCTGAGATAAAAATTCATGACATACTGGGTCTTATTTTCCGGATAAATCAACCGCATTTCATTGTTGACATATTCGATCACGACACTGTTTCCCTCGGCGTCGGCAATGTGATAGTGATAATTGCAGAAAAGGGAATCGTGCATATCGTACTGCCGGAAAAGATCTATGGCTTCCTCAACGGTGGCACACTTATCCAGCACGGCGCGGATCATGACGGTGGTCGTGATATTCTTCTTGCCGGTCTTTTGTTTAGTAGCCTTGGTCTTGATCTCCAGAACGGCAATCGCAAGCCCTTTCTCATTGACGCCATCCATGCAGGCGTAAGGAGCCAGAAGTAATCGGTTTTTATTCTTCGCCTGAGACAGCTTCTCGCCGTAGAGCATGACATTGGTGTCCGTCACGGCCACGCTTTTATACCCCTTTTCCGGAGCCGTCCACACAACAACGCAGGGGGCGTCCTTATAATCGAAGTTTCGTGCCAGAATATGCTCTCCCTTTTCATTGAAAGCATTGAAAGTCGTGCAGGCAAAGCCGCCGCCTTTCATTTTCAGTTCTCCCCTTTTCGTGTGAAAATGCCTCTGCAACAAAACGGCCAGTTCTCCCACACTTCCGACACCTCTTTCCAGTATGCTGTCGAGACCGTAGTCGTTTTCGTATTTCAGCGCATAGGTATTGTCATCAAGCTGTTTAAATGTTCCTTTCAGCAGTCCTTCCATTTTGTATCCATCCTCATCATAATATAGCGTCATTTTATCACATATATATGGAATTGTCATCACTTTTATCAAAAATTCGGTTAAGCAACTTTTTTCTATTGATTCAATTATTTCAGCAACTTTGAGTTCGGTGCTGTCTGTACTGTTCAACTTTCATAAAATACAGCAAGAAAAACACGAAAATTGTTGCGTTTTTTTCTTGACAAATCAAGAATTTCGGTATATTATTTTATCGGTTAGTTTAAGCTAACTCATTTTCAGATTTGTATAACAGAATAGGAGGCAGGCTTATGCAAACATTAAACGATGTCCCCATCGGCAAAAGTGCCAAAGTGCTCAAAGTAGGCGGCGAAGGCGCGATCCGCAGAAGAATTATGGATATGGGTATCACAAAAGGTGTTGAAATCTTCATCAGGAAAGTGGCGCCCTTAGGCGATCCCATCGAAGTCACCGTCAGAGGATATGAGCTTTCTCTGCGAAGAGATGACTGCAAAAAAATCGAAGTTGAATAAGTACGACCGAGTAACTGCCGTTACTCAAAAATTTTAGCCTTGGGGTTAGTCAAGACTAACTAATCTTTCGGAAAACCGTGCATATAATATTTCCGAGAAGCATCTGTGAAAACATTTGCTGTTGTATCTCCCAAAAGAAAGGAAAGTTTCTATGAGTATTAAAATTGCCCTTGCGGGCAACCCAAACTGCGGAAAAACGACTTTATTCAACGCCCTGACCGGATCCAACCAATATGTCGGCAACTGGCCCGGCGTGACTGTGGAAAAAAAAGAAGGACGGCTGAAGCAAAACAACGATGTGATCGTCGTCGATCTGCCGGGAATCTATTCTCTGTCTCCCTATACCCTGGAAGAAGTGGTGGCCAGAAGATTTCTCATTGAGGAAAGGCCCGATGTCATTCTCAACATTATCGACGGCACCAATCTGGAAAGAAATCTTTATCTCACCACCCAGCTGACGGAAATCGGTATACCCATTGTGGCCGCCATCAATATGATGGATATCGTCCGAAAGAACGGTGATGAAATTAATTTTGAGGTGCTGTCAAAAAAATTCGGCTGTCAGATGCTTGAAATATCGGCACTCAAGGGTACCGGTATCACTGAAGCGGCCGAGGCCGCAATCAAAGCCGCCGAAGGCGGCAGTACCATACCACAGCACCGCTTTTCCGGAGAAGTGGAGCACGCTCTGGCCCACATCGAGGAAGCAACGGTTCATTCTCTGCCGGATGAGCAGCAGAGATGGTATGCCATCAAGCTCTTTGAGCGTGACGAAAAGGTGCGGCAAAAGCTCAAACTGCCGCAGGAAATCATCGGCCACATTGAGGAAGATATCCGGCATGTGGAAAAGGAATTTGACGATGACGCCGAGGGAATCATCACCTCCGAAAGATATGACTACATAGCCGGCGTACTGGCTCACTGTTATAAAAAGAAAAACATCGGCGGCTTAACACTTTCCGATAAAATTGACAAAGTGCTGACGAACCGGTTTCTTGCCCTGCCGATCTTTGCCCTGATCATGTTCCTGGTTTATTATATTTCCGTGGTTACCGTGGGCACATGGGCAACCGACTGGGCCAATGACGGTGTTTTCGGCGAAGGCTGGAGCCTTTTCGGCCTGAATATTCCCGGCATTCCGGTTCTGGTGGACGCACTGCTGCAAAAGCTCAGCGTCACTCCCTGGCTTCACAGCCTGATCATCGACGGCATGATCGGCGGCGTCGGCGCTGTGCTGGGCTTCGTTCCGCAGCTTCTGGTGCTGTTCTTCTTCCTTGCCTTCCTGGAGGGCTGCGGCTATATGTCCAGAATCGCCTTTGTTATGGACCGAATCTTCCGTAAATTCGGTCTTTCCGGCAGGAGCTTTATTCCGCTTCTGGTAGGCACCGGCTGCGGCGTTCCCGGCATCATGTCCACGCGCACCATCGAAAACGAACGCGACCGCCGCATGACCATCATCACCACCACCTTTATTCCCTGCAGCGCGAAAATACCCATTATCGGTCTCATCGCCGGCGCTCTTTTCGGCCGATCACCGTGGATTGCACCCAGCGCCTATTTTATCGGTATTTTTGCCGTGGTTATTTCCGGCCTGATCCTCAAAAAAACCAGGCTCTTCACCGGAGAAGTTTCGCCTTTCGTCATGGAGCTTCCCGCCTATCATATGCCCACCATCTCCAATATTCTGCGCACCACATGGGAAAGAGCCTGGTCTTTCATCAAAAAGGCCGGTACCATTATTCTCCTCTCCACGGTTGTGCTTTGGGCACTCCAGAATTTCGGCTTTGAAAACGGCAAGTTCGGTATGGTAGAAGACCTGAACGCTTCCATTCTTGCCACCATCGGCAATATGTTCGCCTGGATCTTTATTCCGCTCGGCTTCGGCAACTGGCAGAGTGCCGTGGCAACGGCTACCGGACTGATTGCCAAAGAAAATGTTCTCTCCACCTTTGGCGTACTTTTCGGTGCCGGTGAGTTAGCCTCAGCCAACGGTGAAGAAATATGGACGGCCATGCGGACGCTTTTCACGCCCGTATCTGCCTATGCTTTCCTCGTCTTTAACCTGCTGTGTGCCCCCTGCTTCGCGGCCATGGGCGCCATCAGCAGAGAAATGAACAGCGGAAAATGGACGGCCTTTGCCATCGGATACCAGTGCCTCTTTGCTTATGCTATTGCGCTAATGATCAATCAGTTCGGTCTTCTCTTCACCGGAAATGTCAATATTTTCGGTCTGATAGCCGCCGTTGCCGTTTTGACGGCAATGATTTATCTGATCGTCAGAAAGCCTGCCGAGAACCAACTGCGGAAAGGAGTTACCGTATGATTGCTTTTTTATCGGATAATCTCGGAACCATCATAGTTGCCGTCATGCTCGCCGCCATACTCGCCGCTGTTATTTGGAAGCTGCGCCGCGACAAAAAGCACGGCAAAACTTCCTGCGGCTGCGGCTGTGAGGGTTGCGCACTAAAGGATCAATGTCATTCTTCTCCCGGCAGGAATTGACCATTTCTTATTCTTCCGAAACTGATATAGCACCACCCGGTATAACGCGACGGGTGGTGTGCTTTTTCTGATGGCTGATACCTCGTGATGATCATCAAGGCAGAGGCAACTTCATGATCGGCAAGCGTCGGGACTGATGATGAACTGTGAGGAGACGGGAAGGAGCGACCCCGCCCGCGCACTGAAAGTGCGCGGCGGCCAGCCGCAAGCGGCTTGCCGGCTGAGCCATCGGCTCAGCCGCCGGGGCG
>JAQXMV010000109.1 GCA_029013165.1 Oscillospiraceae bacterium
CAGCATAAAGTGTATTCTTCTCAATCGGATAACCAAAATCAACATCTCCATGTTTCAGTTTATATAAATAAATATGATCCATAATCTCTGAATATTAAAATTCACTTTTCGGCTTTAATTTTTAACAGTATAAAATATTTCCTCACTATTTTTCCGGCAGAATCCGGCAGATAAAATCAAAGTAAAATATCATAAAACGATCGGCATTTTTATTGGGAAAACTGTCACAATTTCGCTCGTTTTGTATTGATAAATTTTTATATTTATGGTATTTTATTTATGTTGCTTTATTTGGCATAGAGGCGTATAATCTTATTCGGGAGGGTAACTGATGAATATACTTCACCTGAAATATGCTACGGAAATAGCGAAAACAAAATCAATCAGCAAGGCGGCCGAAAACCTTTACATGGGTCAGCCGAATTTAAGCCGTGCCATCAAGGAGCTGGAAGAGCATATCGGTATCACCATTTTCAACCGCACCTCCAAGGGTATCAGCGTCACGGCAGAGGGCGAAGAATTCCTGATGTATGCGCGCAGAATCATTGATCAGGTCGAGCAGATCGAGGATATCTATGTCAACGGCAAGCGGAAAACTCTTCAATTTTCCGTCAGTGTTCCCCGTGCCAGTTATATCGGAGAGGCCTTCACGCAGTTTGCGAAAAACATCGAAAAGGATTCCCCGGCCGAGTTTTTCTATAAAGAGACCAATTCCATGAAAACCGTCAGCAATGTTCTGCGGGAAAACTACAACCTCGGCATCGTGCGGTATCAGGCGGCCTTTGATGAGCAGTATAAAACAATGTTTGAGGAAAAAAAGCTCAATTATGAGACCGTTACCGATTTCACCTATGAGCTCGTTTTTTCCAAGGACAGTCCCCTGGCAAGCCTCGAAGAAATCACGCCGGAGGATCTTGCCGATTATGTGGAAATCTGCCATGCGGATCCCTATGTGCCGTCCATGCCGCTCATCAGCGTCAAGAAAGCGGAGCTTTCCGAGTTTGTGGACAAACGGATTTATGTTTTTGAGCGTGCCAGCCAAATGGAACTGCTCTCCAAGCTCAGCAACACCTTCATGTGGGTATCCCCCATACCGGCCGATACTTTGGAGCGTTACGGGCTCACGGAGCGCAAATGTCCCACAGCCGCCAAGCAATATAAGGATGTGCTCATCTACCGCAAGGGCTACAAGCTCACAGCCCTGGATAAAAAATTCATCACGGAGCTGATCAATTCAAGGAGAAAAAATTTGAGCGTCTGAGGGTTTTACGGCGCTTGCAATAAGGAGAAAACAATATGAAAATTTCATTCAGCACCCTGAAAAGGCTGCCTGTCTATCTGCGATATTTAAAAGATCTGCCTGCGGAAACGCTCAATGTCTCCGCCACCTCCATCGCGGCTGAGCTCGGCTACGGCGATGTGCAGGTGCGCAAAGATCTCGGCTCTGTCAGCGGAGCCGGCAGACCGAAAACAGGCTACAACAAAAACGATCTGATCTTTACTTTGGAGAACTATCTCGGCTACAATAAGATCAAAAAAGCTGTCATTGTCGGCGCAGGAAAACTCGGTGAAGCCCTGCTGGGCTACAGCGGCTTCAAGGACTACGGTCTTGATATTGTCGCCGCCTTTGATATCCGGGAAGACAACAGCGAAATCTGCGGTAAACCGGTGCTCGCCGTTGACTGCCTCGGCGATTTTTGCCGGGAAAACAATATTCACATCGGCATAATCACCGTACCGGCCTCCAGCGCACAACAGATTTGCGACCAAATGTGCGCGTCCGGAATCAAGGCGATCTGGAGCTTCGCTCCGATTCGCCTGAAAGTACCGGAAAATGTACTGCTCCACGAGGAGAACATGGCAGCTTCCCTTGCCCTGCTTTCCAAGCAGCTTCAGCAGTGAAGCCCACAGCGTTGCCCTTAACGCTGTATTTCACACAAAAGAAGGAGGTTTTCAGCCGTGAATTTTGACAGGATTATCGCCGTGCGAAACGACAAAACCGTTTACCGCGATTCCGGCAGGGTGATCAAGGTTTTCAGTGACGACTATTCCAGAACGCATATTCTCACGGAAGCCCTGAATCAGACAAGAGCCGAGGAAACCACGCGGCTAAATATTCCCAGGCTGCTCCGAGTCGGTACCGTTGAGGGCAAATGGTGCATCGAAAGAGAATATGTAGAGGGAATGCCTCTAAGCCTGCTGATACAAAAGCACAAAGAAAATGCAGATGTCTATATGGATCTTTTCACGGATCTGCATGCCTCGCTGGTGTGTAATGAGGCCACTTTTTTCACACCGCTTCATGATATACTCGCCCAGAGGATCAAGGCGGCTGACATCACGCCGGGGCAAAAAGAAAAACTGCTTCTGCTGCTGGCCTCGGCGCCCCAGGAAAGCACCCTCTGTCACGGGGATTTCCGCTTTTCCAATGTCATCATCTCCGACGAGGGAAAGGCTTATATTCTCGACTGGGCCCATGCCTGCAAGGGCGACTGTGCTTTCGACGCCGCCGACGCTTATCTGACCTTTATTCTCGACGGAGAAGAGGAAACGGCAGAGAAATACCTCGACCTTTTCTGCAGTAAAGCATCCGTCAGCAAAGACAGCGTCCGGGAAAAACTCCCCATCGTCGCGGCGGCAAAATCCGTGAAGGTGACAAAGGAAAAAAGTCGACAACTCATCAACATGATAAAGATTTAAGGAGGAAATAAAAAAATGAAAGTAACCGTATGTATCGGAAGTTCCTGCCATCTGAAAGGTTCCAGACAGATCGTGGAAAGACTGCAGCAGCTGATCAATGAAAATGCTCTCAAGCAGTCCGTTGACCTGGCCGGCACTTTCTGCATGGGAAAATGCCGTGACGGCGTCTGCGTGACCGTCGGAAACGAAGTCTTTTCCGTAACGCCGGAAACCACCGACGAGTTC
>JAQXMV010000110.1 GCA_029013165.1 Oscillospiraceae bacterium
AGCATCAGGCGTCGATCAGCAGTGAACGTGAACGGCAAAGTTCCTCCTGCGCCGTCATGAATGAGAGGATACCGGAAGAGTAAGCCTGTCGGTTGGCGTACTTTTTCGGGAAGATGAAAGGACCGACTGCACCCGGAGAAAGTTGTGCGGATGAGTTTTCGGACGCGGTTTCGATTACCGCCGTCTCCACCAGGAATAGAAGCGGCTGCTGATGCGGCCGCTTTTTTTATGAGAAAACAATAAGGAAGATAATGAGAAAAATCCATAAAAGTTTCGCTCAAGCCTTTTCAAAGGCTTGCGGGGTCAAGGGGCAGAGTCCCTGTCGCGCTTCGCAAAGCGCGAAATGCCCTTAACATAAAACAGAAAGACTGCGCTGACGGATAGAAAAAAATACTCCATTAAGCGCAGGAAGGGAGGAACGAGAGGAAATGCGGGGCATTTTCCCTCGTTCCGTGGGAAACCCTCGCCGGGGGTTTCCCGGTAAAAAGGGCAGATATTTTTATATAAAAGACGGATTTAACCGTCACGGTGGCGCTGCGCAGACAGCGCCCTTTTTGCGTGCGTTTCCATCGGTAGGGCGACGGTGTTTTACCGCACAGGTGAACCGTTGGTAAGGTTGCCGCAGACTGACACGGCAAGCCGCGACCCTGCCAAAATGCGATCATTTCACCGTCGCAGACAGCGCCCTTTTTGCGCGCGTTTCCACCGGCAGGGCGACGGTGTTTGACCGCACAGGTGAACCGTTGTTGAGGTTAGCGCAGACTGACGCGGCAAGCTGTGTTCCTACGAAAATGCAGTCGGCTTCATCGCCGAGAAAACACGGCGTGTTTTGCTGAATAAGAGGGTTGATATTGTGCGGTGTGGGGAATTCCTGAATTTCCGGCAGGATTTCTAAATATATTGATAGATTTTCGCAATGATTCCGCCTCACCGATGTTGTATAATGATTTCGTCACGGCGTCAATGATGCCGCCCGAACCGTTACCCTATCAGAAAGATTATCGGTGTTCAGAGACAAATTTCTCTGTTTGGCCGCAGAATGATGTGCGGATACCCTGGTTGTGGTTTTGCAACACTTGACGGGGACTGTGTATTGGGATATAATCATATTTATCGGCATTTTTTCTTAAAAGAGCCGGAGGACGGTCAGCACGGAAAAGCGCTCCGGACACAAGGAACCGGAAAAAGCAGGCTCTCTTCATGGCTCGGCGGAGAAAATGCAGCTTACAAGGGGAAAATACAGCAGAAAGCAATATGCTCTGCTTAGAAAATGAGGTATTTATCATGGGAAATGTGAAGGAAAAAATCAATACAGGCGTTGGTAACCTGAAAAAACACTGGAAAACACCGCCTGACGGCTATTATGTCAATTATAAGGAATTCCTCTGCCTGGCACTGGGCAGCGGCTCGATTTCCTTTTCCAGCGTTCTGATCACTTGGACGGCGATTTCGTTTAATATTCCGATGATGATCAGCTATTTCAAGGTCTCCTCGGGCTTCGTTTTTGTCGCCGGCATGGTGGCGTCCTTGCTGGGACTGCTCAGAGCACCGATATTGTCTATGCTGATCGATAATTCCAAGGCGGGCAAAAATAAATTTAAAAGGTTTTTGCCCATATCCTCCATACTGACGGTGATCAGCTTCTCGATCATACCCTTTATTCCACAGAGCATGACAGAAGATGTGCTGTTTTCTTTCTCGATTCCGGCCATACCCGTTTTTTCCGTCGCCGCTTCCAGCATTGCGGTGTCCTCGGGCACACTGCTGATGTTTGTTCTGATCCAGATCGGCACTTTCTTCTCTACCATACTCAATCAGTGCCTGGTGGGCATCGAGCAGACTATTTCTCCTGTGGCACAGGAGCGCGCCAATATCGGCGCCTTTAAGGGCTTGGTTTCCAATATTCCCTCCTCTGTCGTGAATGTCATTTTGCCGCTGGCGGCCGGCATTTTCTTCGCCTCCAGCGATAATCCCATGAATAATATCATGCTTTACCGCGTGGCTTTCCCGATATGCGGTATCGGCTGTGTTGCGCTGGTTTTCTTCGCTTATTACGGCACAGAGGAAAGAACCGTTGTTCATAAGGAATATGTGGCTAAGGTGCGCTTTACCGAGGGTATGAGACAGCTGATGACCAATAAATATTTCTGGATCATAACCTTTTTCTCCATTTTCTCCGGTGTCCGCGGCTGTATCAATATGTACCTGTGGATCTGTAATTACGCCATCGGCGGCAAGGCCGGCTCCTTCGTTTTGAGTATCTGCAATATCGTTCTGAATAACGCCCTCATACCAGGTATGCTTTTGGGACCGCTGCTGATCAAAAAATTCGGCAAGAAAAATGTTATGCTCATTTCAACGGTGGGCTTCACGGTCATGGCCTTTATGCAGCTTTTCACACTCAAACAGCCTTATCTGATCCTGGTCGCGATTTTCTTCCAGAATCTTTTCAATGGCCTGAGCTACATTTCCGGCATTATGGCGCCCGATGCTCTCGACTATCAGCAGTGGAAAACCGGCAAGCGACTGGAGGGCTTCTGGCAGAATTTCAACGCTTTTGTTGTGACCTTTTTCGGCTTTTTCACCAGCGCCCTGGTGCCGCTGTTCATGTCCTTCGGCGGTGTGGGCTTCGGTGACAACATCGACACGGCTCTGAAAAATCCCGATATCATGTTCTCCACCTTTGAGAGTGTCACATGGCTGGGCATCATCTTCTCGATTCTGAGCATCATTCCGATTTTCTTCTATGATCTCACAGAAAAGAAGCATGCCAATTATATCCGTGCTCTGCAGATCCGAGCCGCTGTTTCCAACTATCAAAGCGGACAACTCACAGCGGACGATATCAGCAACACCAAAAATGTGCTGGCCTTTGCGCAGGAAAATGATGATGAATTCATCAAAGAAGAGCTGTCAAAGCATGACTGTATCGACGCCATTGCCGCAACTGTTTTATAAAGCAAGGTAAGGAACGGAGAAAATGATGAATAAACTGCATTACGATTCTCCCGCAAGGTTCTGGCGGGAGGCGCTGCCCATCGGAAACGGCTTTACAGGCGTTATGATCTACGGCGGTAGAAAAACCGAAACCCTCTGCTTTAACGACACGACTCTCTGGTCGGGATATCCCAAGGACTATAATAACAGCCAAAGTCTCGAATATATCGGAAAGGTCAGAGAACTGATTTTTGCCGGAAAAAACAGTGAGGCGGACGCCCTTGCACAGAAAAAAATGATCGGCTTTTACAGCGAGTCCTTTTTGCCCCTGGGAGAAGTCTCCATTCGGTTCAAGGGCTTACGGAACGGCGGTTATAAAAGAGAGCTGGATTTGTCGAAGGCGATTCATTCCGTGTATTCAGACGGAATCACCAGGGAAACCTTCGCCTCCCATCCTCACGGTATTGTTGCCTGCAGGATCACATCGGAATATCCGGTGACGGCGGTCATTAGGGCCAAAAGTAAGCTGAAAAGCAAAACCGTCTGCGATGACGGGCTGTTCCTGACGGGTCAGGCTCCGGATTATGTGGCTCCCAATTATCTGCGCGGCGAACTGTTTCCTGTCAAATATAAGGAAAAAAAGGGCATGGCTTTTTGTCTCGGCATGAAAGTCCGGACAAACGGTCAGGTCTGCTATCAAGGAAAAAGCATCACCATCACCCATTTCACGGAGGCGGTGTTGATCTTTTCAACGGCGACCGGTTTCATCGGCTATGATCAGATGCCGCTGACCGATCGGGAAGCCGTCAAAAGAATCTGCGCCGAGCGCCTGAAAAACTGTCAGGATCCCTATGATGTGATCAGGAACAGACACATTGAAGATTTCAGGGCCCTTTATCAGAGACAGAGTATCTCCCTCGGTGGGGAGTCGGAGCTGACCACAGACCGGCTTCTCGGCGAGGTGAAAAAAGGCGGTGATGTCCGGGCAATCTGTGATCTTTTCTATAACTACGGAAAATATATGACTGTCAGCGCCAGCCGCCGGAGCGGCCAGCCCATGAACCTGCAGGGCATTTGGAACGCCTCTCTCCGACCGCCATGGAGCAGTAACTATACGGTCAATATCAATACACAGATGAACTATTGGGGCGCCTCTGCCTGCGGACTCTTTGAGTGTCTGGAGCCCTTTTTGCAGATGGTATATGAAACCATGGAAAGGGGAAAAAAGACGGCGGAGATCAACTACGGTTGTCGCGGCTTCGCCTGTAATCATAATGTGGATCTCTGGCGCAAGACCCCTCCGGTTCGCGGAACATCGAACTATATGCTGGAGCCCCTGTGCGGCGTCTGGCTGGCCAATGAGATCTATGCCCACTACAGAAACGGCGCTTTCTCAGGACAGGAAGATGAGGTTCGCGAAATCGTGGAGCAGGGAGCCAGATTCTGTCTGGACTATCTGGTGCTCCATGACGGGGAATATGTGATCTGTCCGTCACCCTCTCCGGAAAATTACTTTGTCACCAACGCCAAAAACGCTTACCTTGATTATGCGTCCGCTTTTGATATGGGTCTTGTTCGGCAAGTCTTTACCAATGCCCTCGAAATTTCCGAGGATTCGGAACTGAAAAGCGAAATACGGGAAAAGCAATCCAAGCTCTATCCTTTCAAAAAAGGTGAAAACGGTATCTGTGAGTGGCACACGCATTTTGAAACGCCGGAAAAGGGTCACCGTCATTTCTCACCCCTTTATGCTTTTTATCCCGGTCGGGAAATCGGTTTTTATTCCCATCGGGAGCAGACAGAATGGGTGAGAGAGCTGTTCCATTATCGGCTGAAACATTCCGGACAGTATATCGGTTGGTCGGCCGCCTGGGCCATCTGCCTTGCCGCGCGGCTGCGTGAGGGAGAAACAGTTCTGTCGGTGATCCGCGACTTTCTCTCCCACTCGGTTTTCAGCAACCTTTTCTGTGTCCATCCGCCCTTTCTTTTCCAGATCGACGGCAACATGGGCTATGTGGCCGGCATCAATGAGATGCTGCTGAGCGAAGAACGGGGAAAAATTGAGCTTCTTCCGGCCTTGTCGGACGAGTTTGCCTCCTGCGGAGAGGTCAGGAATATGTTTGTCTGCGGCGCGAAAATCAGCTTCCGCTGGAAAGACGGCCTTGTGACGGCGATCACCAGTGACAAGCCTGTGACGGTACTCGGCAAGCACCTGAGCGAATCGGTCAAAACAGAGGGCGATATCACCGTTAAATCATAACTTCGGATAATCAAAAGAGCCTGCGGGAAATGGTGCTCCCGTCAGGCTCTTTCTTTTGGATAAAACGCCGGCGTATTCTTCCTGATCGGGAACTGTGCGGCAGAACGGAAAGGGGAGGAAGAGGGGAGGCGCGGCCCCGGGCGGCGCACGGCAGTGCGCCGCAGC
>JAQXMV010000111.1 GCA_029013165.1 Oscillospiraceae bacterium
GGGGCGGATTCATCTTGAATCTACCCTCCTCTTTCAGGTCGCTGTCGTCCAGGAGAAGATAATGAGGGCCAGTTTCACAGGTGACATCAACGCCTTTTTCCTTCGCCTGCCGGATCAGCTCCACACTCTCGGCCGTGGAAATGTGGCAAACATGGTAGGCGCAGCCGGTCTTTTCTGCCAGATGGAGATCTCTTTCGATCTGCTTCCACTCGCTTTCACTGGAAATGCCCCGGTGTCCGTGAGCTTTGGCATATTCGCCCTTGTGAATATAGCCACCCTCCAGCAGGGAGTTGACCTCGCAGTGAGCGACGATGATTTTGCCGAGGGCTTTTGCTTGACGCATGGCCTGTTCCATCAGTTCATCACTCTGAACACCTCTGCCGTCATCGGAGAATGCGATGACTGTTCCGGCCATTTCTTCCATGGCGCTGAGTGTATCTCCTTTTTGGCCAACGGTGATCGAGCCATAGGGATATACATGAATACAGGCGTCTCTTTCAATAATTTCCAACTGCTTTTCAAGATGTGCCGCCGAGTCCGGCACGGGATTAAGATTCGGCATGGAGCACAGAGCCGTATAGCCGCCGTGAGCGCCGGCAAGAGTACCGGTGCGAATCGTCTCCTTATAAGAAAAACCCGGCTCGCGCAAATGAACATGAACATCTGCAAAGCCGGGAAAAATATATTGATCGTCAAAAGAAAAAATTTCTCCCCTCTCGCCCTCAAGGGGAACAACAATACCGTCTTTTATAGCCAAGGGAAGTGACAACAATGATCCGTTTTGATAAAGCGCCTTGCCTTTGAAAACCCTCATAATGACCTCCTGCTTTTAATTTCATATCATTCTATCACAGCCATCCTGAAAAGTCAATGTCAAAAAACTCTTTTCCTGAAACTTTACAAAACTTTAATTTATAATTTTACTTGATAATACACGGGCAATGATCTATAATATTAGATATATATTATGATACTTATAAGGAGAAATATGAATGAAAACAATCAGTCTCAACGGTGCCTGGTCCCTGACCTATGGCAGTGAGGAAAAAGTAACGATTCCGGCAACGGTACCGGGACTTAACATTGACGATATGATCAGTGCCGGCCTCATCGGTGATCCCGCCCTCTCGGCAAGCGATAAAGAATATGCATTTCTGTGTGATTTCCGGGGCGTTTATTCCAAAACCTTCCATTTGGATTTTGAAGACCTGAAAAACGAAAAGGCAGAGCTGACTTTTAAAAGAATCGATACACTTGCCAGAATCACCCTCAACGGTATAACTGTCGCCGAAACCGATAATGTTCACCGCAGCTATACCTTTGATGTGAACGATTATCTGCAAGAGGGCGAAAACCTCCTGACAGTGGAGTTTTCTTCTCTTAAAAAATACATAGACTTCAAGAACAGTCAGTTCAAGCTGCCATATAACGCAATGGGTACCACCGGTCATCCCCACATCAGAAAGGCCGCCTGCAGCTTTGGCTGGGATTTTGCGCCGGAACTCTGCCCCCAGGGTATCAGCGGCGACTGCTCGCTCACCCTTCGCAGTGAGCCCCTGATCAGTCATTTTGAAGTCAGGCAAGAAATCAAGGACGGTGCCGGTGAAATTCACTGCCGGTTGTCTCTCAGCGAGAGCACTGACGGCGAAAAGATCGTGTTTACCGTCACTTCCCCTGAGGGCAAGCAAAAGAGAAAGACCCTTTCTGTGTCAAGCGGCAGCGGTGAATATACATTTGTTTTGCCTGAGCCTGCGCTCTGGTGGAGCAACGGTTTAGGAGAACAGCCCCTTTATAAAGTTGAGGCGAAATTACAGTCAACCGGGCAGAAAGTGCAAAAGAGAATCGGTTTTCGCACCATCACCCTCGACAGAAGTAACGATGCCGCCGGATCGAATTTTCAGTTCAGCGTCAACGGTGTCAGGATTTTTTCCAAGGGAGCCAATTATATTCCCATGGACGCTGTTTACACCCGCATCACCCGGGAGAGACTTTTTTCCTTGCTTTCTGAATGTAAAAACGCCGGCATGAACATGATAAGAGTATGGGGCGGCGGATATTATGAGAGCGATGATTTTTATGATATCTGCGATGAGCTCGGTCTGCTTGTGTGGCAGGACTGCGCCTTTGCCTGCTGTGCCTATCCTTTCAATCAGGCGGACTTTCTGGAAAACGTGAAAGCGGAGATCCACGAAAATGTATCCCGCATCAAGCACCACGCAAGTCTTGCCCTCTGGTGCGGCAATAACGAGATTGAGTCGATTTCCCTGGGATGGGT
Organism: Oscillospiraceae bacterium; assembly: GCA_029013165.1. Classification (GTDB taxonomy): domain Bacteria; phylum Bacillota; class Clostridia; order Oscillospirales; family Acutalibacteraceae; genus UBA6857. Next base: position 2,276 of record JAQXMV010000111.1, read on the forward strand.
GGCCAGAACGGACATCATTCAGTCCACGGGCGATTTCTTCTATCGGACACTGCCCGAGCTGATCGGTGAACTGGATCCCGATACGCCCTATCATCCCTGCAGCCCCAGCTCTAAGGAATATATGAAGCTGATGAATTCCGATCCCTGGGGCGACACCCATATATGGAATGTCTGGCATGGCTACCAGCCGAAAAGCTATTTCCTCACACGAAAGACCCGTTTCTGCAGTGAATTCGGCATGCAGTCTTATCCTCACCCCACACTGGTTCCTCACCAGAAATGTGACATGGGCGAAGAGAGACTTCGGTTTTATCTGGCTGGCGAATTTGCCTATAAAGGAAAAGAAGCCTATAAATCCTACTTCACCCAGCTGATTCAGATGGAATATATGAAAGAAGCTGTGGAGCATTTCCGTCGCATCGGTGATATTTGTCACGGCACTCTCTATTGGCAACTCAATGACTGCTGGCCGGCCGCCTCCTGGGCAGCCATCGACAGCGACGGCAACAAAAAAGCACTGCTTTACCATTCGGCTCATTTTTATGAGCCCGTTCATATCAGCGCCTATGATAAAAAAGGCAGAATTTTTGTCAATATTACCAATGAGCGTAACGAAGATTTCCGCGGAAAAGTACAGCTTGAAGTCCAGAGCCTCCGTGGACTTCCGACAAAAAAATACGAGCTTGAGGTGTATATTCATGCAGGAAAAAGTGAAGAGGTATTTGTCCTTGCTCTTTCCGATTTGCGGCTGCCCAGCGATGTGCTTTGTATGCGTGTATACGCCGAAAGCGGTGAACTTCTGAGCGAAAACAGGCGCTTCTTCACGGCAAACAAAAATATCAAGCTGGAAAACCCCGAGCTTTCTTTCACCCTTGACGGTGAGAAATTAACGGTCAAAGCGAAAAAATACGCGCGGTACATTTACATAGACGCACCGGGGCTGATCAACTCATTCTGCGATAATTTCTTCGATCTGAGCGCCGGCGAAGAAAAGACCGTATTTCTCGGCGCCGAACCGCAGAACGGTATTGAATTGTTTTCACTTTATGACGCCATGAAAGGCAGTGACAAAAAAGGAGATGCCGCCGTCCGGCTCAAAGAACTGAGCAGACCCATGGCCATGATGAATATTATTTCAAGATACTTTGACAAATAAACGGAGGATCGATATGGCAGTCAAAATCAAAGCCAACGCCAAAATCAACCTGATGCTTGACATTCTATCCCGTCTCGATAACGGCTACCATGATCTTTTCATGATCATGCAGTCGGTCTCTTTGGCAGATGAGCTTACGCTGGATATCACAGACAGCGGCAAAATAGAGATTACCTGCAGCAATCCTGAAATACCCACTGACGAACGGAATATCGCCCATAAAGCTGCTGAAGCCTTCTTTGCCTTTATCGGCATCAACAATCCCGGCCTCAGAATTAATATCGTCAAACGCATTCCTCACGCGGCAGGTCTCGGCGGCGGCAGTGCTGACGGCGCCGGCGTCATACAAGGACTGAACCGCCTGTTTGACGCGAAACTCAGCGAAAAGGATCTCATCACAGTC
>JAQXMV010000112.1 GCA_029013165.1 Oscillospiraceae bacterium
CCGTAGCCGATGATGGCAACGGTCTTGCCCGCCAGCTTCTGCAAATTACAGTCCTGCTGATAGTAAATATTCTGCATGATAATTACCTCTTTCTTTTATTTTCTGCCCCCGGCAGGAAAAGGAGCCGAAGGCGAATTTGATAGATGATTTATTTGGAAAGTCTCTCGAGTATGAGATCGCCGCACTGCCGGCAGCCGACCTGTGTCATACCCTCGCCCATGATGTCTCCCGTGCGGTAGCCGTCGTCCAGATAAGCCGAAACGGCTCTCTCAATGGCGTCGGCCTCTTCGGGCATATCGAAACTGAAACGAAGCATCATGGCGGCGGAGAGGATCGTGCCGATGGGGTTGGCCAGATCCTTGCCGGCGATGTCGGGAGCCGAGCCGTGAATGGGCTCATAAAGGCCGCAGGAGGTGGCGCCGAGGCTGGAGGAGGGGATCATGCCGATGGAACCGGTGATCATGGAAGCCTCGTCGGAGAGAATGTCGCCGAACATATTTTCCGTGACGATGACATCGAACTGAGAGGGATCCTTGACGATCTGCATGGCGCAGTTGTCAACGAGCATATCCGAAAGCTCCACATCGGGATATTCCTCGCTGAGACGGTGCATAACCTTTTTCCACAGACGGCTGGAGTCGAGCACATTGCTCTTTTCCACGGAGCAGAGGCGGCCGCCTCTTTTTCTTGCCGTTTCAAAGCCGATTCTGCCGATTCTTTCGATCTCTTTCTCGTCATATTTCAGCTCGTCAATGGCCGTGGCCACGCCGTCGATATCCCGGGTCTTGTGTTCGCCGAAATAGATGCCGCCGATGAGCTCGCGGACAATGATGAAGTCGATTCCTTTGTCAACGATGGCTTTTTTCAGGGGGGAAGCCGCGCTGAGCTGAGGCCAGATCTTGGCCGGACGGTTATTGGAATAAACGCCCATGCCGGCTCTCAGGCGAAGCAGGCCTTTTTCCGGACGCATCGGTCCCGGCACATCGTTCCATTTCTCTCCGCCCACGGCGCCTAAGAGCACGCTGTCGGATTCCGTGCATTTTTTCAGCATTTCTTCCGGCAGGGGATCGCCCCATTTGTCGATGGCACAGCCGCCCATGTCCACATCGGTGTATTGGAAAGTGTGGCCGTAAAGCGCTGCGATTTTGTCCAGGACTCTCAGTGCCTGATCCACGATTTCGGGGCCGATGCCGTCTCCGCGGATAACAGCGATATTTTTAGTCATGGTTTTCGCCCTCCTTGAGTGATTTCAGCAGACCGCCGCTTTTGATGATATTCTGGATAAAGGGCGGGAAGGGCTGCGCCTTATAGGTTTTGCCCGTGGTAATGTCGGTGATAACGCCGGTGTCGAAATCCACCTTAACTTCGTCAGACGCACTGATCTCTTCAGCCGCCTGTTCACATTCGAGAATGGGCAGGCCGATGTTGATGGCGTTGCGGTAAAAAATTCTGGCAAAGGACTTGGCAATGACGCAGCCGGTGCCGCAGGTCTTGATGACCAGAGGCGCATGCTCACGGGAGGAGCCGCAGCCGAAGTTCCAGCCGGCTACCATCACATCGCCGGGCTTGACATTTTTCACATAATCCCTGTCGATATCCTCCATGCAGTGCAGAGCCAGCTCTTTGGCGTCGGGCGTGTTGAGATAACGGGCCGGGATAATGACATCGGTGTCCACATTGTCGGGATATTTAAAAACTTTACCTTGAGTTTCCATTCTTTTACGCCTCCTTGTATTCGGTGATGACGCCGGTCAGAGCGCTTGCCGCCGCCGTCTGCGGCGAAGCGAGATAAACCTCACTGTCCACATGACCCATGCGGCCGACGAAGTTGCGGTTGGTGGTGGCGATGCATCTTTCGCCGGCGGCCAGAATGCCCATATAGCCGCCGAGGCAGGGCCCGCAGGTGGGAGTGGAAACCACGGCGCCTGCGTCAATGAAAGCTGTGACATAGCCTTTTTCCACGCATTCGCGGTAAATCTGCATGGTGGCGGGAATGATGATACAGCGCACGCCGTCGGCAACCTTGTTGCCTTTGAGAATCTCATAAGCGGCCTGCATATCCTCCATTCTGCCGTTGGTGCAGCTTCCGATGACGACCTGATCCACTTTGATGTCGCTAAGTTCGCTTGCGGGGTGGGTGTTTTCCGGCAGGTGGGGACAGGCGACGGTGGGTACGATGGCGGAAAGATCAATGTCTACGGTCTTTTCGTATTCCGCGTCGGGATCCGCCTGATAAATGACGGGCTTTCTTTCGCTTCTGCCCTTGAGATATTCTTCTGTTACGGCGTCAACGGGGAATATGCCGTTTTTGGCGCCGGCCTCGATGGCCATATTGCAGATGCAGAGTCTGTCGTCCATGGAAAGGCTGGCGACGCCGTCGCCGGTGAATTCCATGCTCTTATAGAGGGCGCCGTCGACACCGATCATGCCGATGATGGTGAGGATAACATCCTTGCCGCTGCAGTTTTTCGGCAGCTTGCCGGTGAGGTTGAATTTAATAGCAGAGGGAACCTTGAACCATGCCTTGCCCGTGGCCATACCGGCGGCCATATCCGTTGAGCCGACGCCGGTGGAAAAGGCTCCGAGAGCGCCGTAGGTACAGGTGTGGCTGTCGGCGCCGATGATGCAGTCGCCGGCCGTGACAACACCCTGCTCGGGAAGCAGTGCGTGCTCGATGCCCATCTTGCCCACATCGTAAAAATGACTGACGCAATGGCTGCAGGCAAATTCACGGCAGGTCTTGGACTGTTCGGCGGCCTTAATATCCTTATTGGGGACAAAGTGGTCGAGAACAATGGCGATGCGCTCCTTGTCGAAAACCCGGTCAAAGCCGGCTTTCTTGAATTCGTTGACGGCAACGGGTGTGGTGATGTCGTTGCCTAAAACAATGTCAAGGTTGGCGCTGATGAGTTCGCCTGCCTGCACGCTGTCAAGACCTGCGTGGGCGGCGAGAATTTTCTGTGTCATGGTCATGCCCATTTTTTATTCGTCTCCTTCCTTCGTCATGTTACAGAATGCGCTGAGAAGCGCGTTGGTGCTTGCTTTGATAACATCGGTGTCCGTTCCGGCGCCCCAGTACATCTTGCCGTCGTGGGTTTCCAGGCCGATATAGGAGGCGGCGACGCTCTTGGAGCCCTGTCCCTGCATACTGTGTTGGGTGAAGACCTGGAGGGTATATTCTTTGCCGGTGTAAGCCTTCAGGGCGTTGTTTACGGCGCTGAGGGAACCGTTACCCTCGGCCTCCAGCTCGGTTTCTTCGCCGTCGCGCATGAAGGTGATGTCGATTTTAACGGCTTCGTTTTCGCGGACAAACTCAAAATCCGTGACCTCGATCTCGCCTTTGATGTTGAGGTAATTTTCCTCGAAGATGGCCAGAACCTCATCGGTTTTCAGCTCTTTGTGCTGACGGTCGGAAATGCTCTTGCAAAGATAGCTGAAATGCTCACGCATTTTAGCCGGCAGATTGTAGCCGTAGGTCTGCTCCAGCAGATAGCCGATACCGCCCTTGCCCGACTGGGAGTTGACCCGGATAACATCGGCATCATAGGTTCTGCCGATATCGTGGGGGTCGATGGGAATATAGGGTACGCTCCAACGGTGGAGATTGTTTTTGTTGCGGTATTTCATGCCCTTGGCGATGGCGTCCTGATGGCTGCCCGAGAAAGCGGCAAAGACCAGCGCACCGGCATAGGGGGCTCTTTCATAGACATGCATACGGGTGCATTTTTCGTATTCATCGACGAGATGGGGCATGTCGGAGAAGTCCAGCTTCGGATCTACACCGTGGGAATACATATTCATGGCCAGGGTGATGATGTCCACATTGCCGGTTCTTTCGCCGTTGCCGAAAAGGGTGCCCTCCACGCGGTCTGCACCGGCCAGCAGTGCCAGCTCCGTGTCGGCGACGCCGGTTCCTCTGTCGTTATGGGGATGGAGGGAAACCGTGACAAATTCGCGGTATTTGAGGTTTTCGCACATATATTCCACCTGTGAGGCGTAGACATGGGGCAGGCTCATTTCCACGGTAACAGGCAGATTGATGATGACATTGTTGGTCTCGCTAGGCTCCAGCACATCAAGAACCGCATTGCAGACCTCAAGGGCATATTCCGGCTCCGTTCCGGTGAAGGATTCCGGTGAATATTCGAAGCGGAAATTGCCCTCATATTCGGCGGCAAGACGCTTGACGAGCTTCGCTCCGTCAATGGCGATCTGCTTGATCTCCTCCTTGGACTTCTTGAAGACCTGCTCGCGCTGGGCTACGCTGACGGAATTATAGAAATGAATGATGGCACTGGGAGCGCCTTTGCAGGCGTCGAAGGTTTTTCTGATGATGTGCTCGCGGCACTGGGTGAGCACCTGAACGGTGACATCATCGGGGATCATGTTGTGGTCGATGAGGGTGCGCAGGAATTCATATTCCGTTTCGCTGGCGGCGGGGAAGCCTACCTCGATCTCCTTGAAGCCAACATCTAACAGAACCTTGTAATATTCCAGCTTTTCCTCGAGGCTCATGGGAATCACCAGGCTCTGATTGCCGTCGCGCATATCCACGCTACACCAGACGGGCGGCTTTTCAATGTGGTCTTTGTTGACCCATTTGTTGTACTTTTCTGACACGGGGAAATATCCCACGCCGTATTTCGTTGCATCCATCATAATGAATCTTACTCCTTTTCTGCTATAACTTCTATTTCGACCAACGCGCCCTTGGGCAGGCTTTTGACGGCAACGCAGGAGCGTGCCGGCTTTTCGGTAAAGTAGCATGAATACACCTGATTAAAGGCGCTGAAATCATTCATATCGCTGAGGTAGCATACCGTTTTCACGACTTTTTCCGCAGAGCTTCCCGCTGCTGCCAGAACAGCCTGTAGGTTTTGGCATACCCTGTGGGTCTGCTCCTCGATGGTGGAACCGACCATCTCGCCGGAGACGGGATCGAGGGGGATCTGGCCGGAGGTGAAAACGAGGTTGCCGGTGATGACCGCCTGACTGTAGGGGCCGATGGCGGCCGGTGCCGCCGCGGTGGTGACAATAGTGCTCATAGCTTCTATCCTTCTTTCATTCATAAAATTATACCGTTTTTTGCCTTGGCTTTTCTTCGGGGATTTTTCCGCGGATAAAACAAAAACCCGTCTCAAAGCCGATATGCTTTGAGACGGGTGTCATACATTTCTGTTTACACTCGCGGTACCACTCAAATTGCGGATTCACAGATCCGCCTCCTCTTTGAAGTCAAACAACTTCTATGCACTTACGTAGCCTACACGGGATTCCCTACG
>JAQXMV010000113.1 GCA_029013165.1 Oscillospiraceae bacterium
TGCATACCGGAGCCGCATACGCCGTAAAGGGGCTTGGGCATAAAGGTGGCATAAAGGTTATGCTCGTTGGCCTGATTTTTGACCACATATTTGAAGGTCATCACATTGTCTGCCGTGCGCAGGATCTCATCGTATTTGAAGTCGATCTCGTGCTGGGCAATGGCATTTTCATGGTGAGAGGCCTCGATTTCAAAGCCCATTTTTTCCAGGCACAGACAGATATCTCTGCGGCAGCCCTCGCCTCTGTCCACAGGGCCGAGATCGAAATAGCCGCCGTGGTCATAGGTTTTCGTGGTGGGCTTGCCGTGCTCGTCCAGGTGGAAAAGGAAAAACTCACATTCCGGACCGACGCAGCAGGTGTAGCCCATATCCGCCGCTTTTTTGATGGCTCTGCGCAGAACATAACGGGGATCGCCCTCAAAGGGGGTGCCGTCGGAGTTATAGACATCGCAGATCAGTCGGGCGGTTTTGCCGGAGCCCTCGTCCCAGGGCAGAACCACAAAGGTATCCAAGTCCGGACGCAGGCACATGTCGCTTTCTTCGATGCGGACGAAGCCGTCGATGGAGGAACCGTCGAACATACAGCGGTTATCCAGGGCTTTTTCCAGCTGGCTGGTGGTTACGCTGACGCTTTTGAGCATACCGAGGATATCGGTGAACTGCAGGCTGATGAAGCTGACTTTTTCTTCTTTTGTGATGCGAATGATGTCTTCTTTCGTATAGTTGCCCATGATTTTTCCTTTCTTCACCGCAGGGGGTTATTCACTATAAACTATACCATCAGCCGTGAATTTTGTCAATGATAATTTATGGTTTGCGCAGAAAGGAAAAAGCCGCCGGAAAGTCTTGTCTTTCCCGGCGAAGGGCCATGGCCACGACAATGATTTCAAAATTTTTATCATGATTACAAATTGTGATCTATGTGACAAAACTGTAACCGTCCGCAGGCTCTTTTCCATCAAAAACATATTGACAAAATTTTCGGCATAATTTAATATTATATCAGCACATGACGAAAGAACAGACCGGCCTTTCGCCTATGGTGCGAATACTGTTAACAGGAGGTAAAGCATGGAACTGACAAGCATTTTTTGGCTGATCTTAATGATCGCCATGTTAGCCATCGAGGCCGCAACGGTAAACCTTGTAACTCTGTGGTTTGCCTTTGGCGCCATGGCGGCGCTCGTGGCATCAGTGTGCAAATGTGAGCTGTGGCTGCAGATCATACTTTTTGCCGGCGTGACGCTGGTGACGCTGCTGCCCACGAGGAAGCTGGCAAAGAAGTATTTCTCGAAACGCAGGACACAACCCACAAACGCCGACCGCGTGATCGGCCAGAGCTGTATCGTCACCGAAGAAATTGACAATACTGCTGCGAAGGGCACCGTTTCCTGCAAGGGAAAGCTGTGGACGGCCCGCACGGCTGACGGAGAAAAGGCTGCCGTCGGCAGCGTGGTTCAGGCAGTTGCCATCGAGGGCGTGAAGCTCATCGTGGAGCCGGTGAAAGAAACCGTAACATTATAAAAAGGAGAGTTTGACATGGAGTTTTTTCAAATCATTATTTTAGCAGTCGTTATCATTCTGATCGCATTAGTGCTGATCAAAAACATCAAGGTCGTTCAGCAGGCGAAAGCCTTCGTGATCGAGCGTCTGGGCGCTTATCAGACCACCTGGACCGTCGGCCTGCATTTCAAGATTCCTTTCATCGAGAGAATCGCCAAGGTTGTTTCCCTCAAGGAACAGGTGGTTGACTTTCCGCCTCAGCCGGTTATTACCAAGGATAATGTCACCATGCAGATCGACACGGTTCTTTATTTCGAGATCACCGATCCCAAGCTCTATACCTACGGTGTTGAGCATCCTCTGACGGCCATTGAGAATCTTTCGGCCACCACGCTTCGTAACATCATCGGTGAGCTGGAGCTGGATCAGACCCTGACCTCAAGAGATATCATCAACAGCAAAATGCGCTCCATTCTTGACGAAGCCACCGATCCCTGGGGCATCAAGGTCAACCGCGTCGAGCTGAAAAACATTCTCCCGCCCAGAGAAATTCAGGACGCCATGGAGAAGCAGATGAAAGCCGAGCGTGAAAGAAGAGAATCCATCCTCAAGGCCGAGGGTGAAAAGAAGAGCGCCATTCTTCTGGCCGAGGGTGAAAAGGAATCCGCCGTTCTTCGTGCCGACGCCAAAAAGCAGGCACAGATCCTGGAGGCTGAGGGTCAGGCTGAAGCCATCATCAAGGTTCAGCAGGCAACGGCCGAGGGTATCCGACTGCTCAATGATGCCGGCGCCAGCGAAGAGGTCATCAAGCTGCGTGCGCTGGAAGCTTTCACGGCGGCAGCCGATGGCAAGGCAACGAAGATCATCATTCCTTCGGAAATTCAGAGCCTTGCAGGACTGGCCACATCCGTCAAGGAAGTTCTCAGCGAAAAGTAAAAAAGAAACAAAGGGGGCTGTCGTGTGAAAGTGCGGCAGCCCCGGACTGTCGATAAATGCGCCCGAGCGCATAGTGATGTATTGCAAAAAAGATCAAGTTTAAACAATGATTCTGCTTTGACTATCCTTTCAGCGACATGGTATTGAACCATGTCGCTGAAAATCACTATGCTTGCCGTTTTTTTCGCTTGAAGTACCATAGGGGACACATATAAATTCTAATCCGTTTTTTATTCGGCGCATTTCCGCCCATTCTGCGTTAAAATGCGACTGATAAAAAACGCTTTCGTATTACATGGGGCACCCTATTGTCACGCCTGACAAAGTATGAGCCCCCGCGGCTTGAGCGGTGGTGCGTGAAAGAAAAGTATAACATATATTATAAAAAAACAGCCTATCTATAAATGACCGTTTGCACCGCGGCAGCGACACGGCTTGCTGTGTCCGCCGGCAACAACCTTAC
>JAQXMV010000114.1 GCA_029013165.1 Oscillospiraceae bacterium
CCGGAAATATCCACGCCGCGGCTCTCGTCGCACAAAGAAAAGACCGAAACATACCCTCTACAGCTTTCGGCAAAGGAAACGCTGCTGTTTTTGATGGTGAAAAAGGCCTCATCTCCGTGTACCAGACAGCCTTTTGCGCCCCGTGAACAAAGGAAAGACAGCAGCTGGATATTGGCAACGGAATGATCTTTTCTCGAGCCGCCGAGAGCACCGAAAATGACAAAGCGATCATATCCCCTTTTCAGTCCTTCCTCAACGGCCAGCATCATGTCCGTTTCGTCTTTTTCGCAGGGAGCAACGACGGTATGCTCCGTCTGCGGAACACGGCCGAGAGAATCAAAATCCCCCACCACCAGATCCTCCGGTCTGCCCAGCAGGCATCGGTGTTTATAGCCGCCGTCGGCACAAATGATCAGATCCTGATCATTGGCTTTGCTCTCCGTGGGGTAAACATCACCGGCGCCGATGATATAACATATCTTTTTCATTTTGCTGTCACCTCGTCTTACGGTGACAGTATAGCATATATAGGCAAAAATTCCAAGATGTTTTTCCGCACAGGTCTTTACAAAAAGCCGGCAATGGATTAGAATATTCACAGTAACAAAAAAAGCAGGTATAGGATATGAACATTCAAATCTACGGCACAGACAAGTGCTTTGACACCAAGAAGGCCCAGCGATATTTCAAAGAGCGCTCGATCAAATATCAGTTCATCGACTTGAAAAAATACGGCATGAGCAAGGGTGAATATAACGCCATCAAAAAGGCTCTCGGCATGAGCCTTGACGAGCTGGTCAATGAAAAATCCAAAAAATATGACGCCAGCTTTATCAAATATCTTGCCTCCGAGCAGGCCAAGGAAGAAAAGCTGCTGGAAAATCAGGAGCTTTTCAAAACGCCGATCGTCAGAAACGGCAAAAAAGCGACCCTGGGCTACTGCCCGGAAGAATGGAAAAAATGGGAGAATGAATGATATGGTTACCAAAGAACAAATCGACAGAATCAACGAACTGGCAAGAAAATCCAAAACCCCCGAGGGTCTCACCGAGGAGGAAAAGGCAGAGCAGCAGAAACTCAGGCGGATTTATATTGACGCCTATAAACAAAGCCTCATCGGTCAGCTTGAGAACACTTATTATATTGATGAGACGGGACACAAGAAAAAGGTGCAAAGGAAAGAATAATGGTCACGGGACTGCCGCCAATGGGCCACACAAACGGAGACAGTCGCAGATTCCAGAGAACAATCTAAAAAAACCGCCGTCAGATTTTGACAGCGGAGCGAATAGCAATACCGGGGGCTGGCTTCATGCAACAGCCCCTTTCATTTTTTCGTGGTTTCATCGTTCCTCAGTCTGGTCGTGTCTCCGAAAAGAGGTCGGCTTTCGGGCTTTTCCGTGGGTTCCACATCTTTCAGCCGCAGATTATACAGGATCATTTCGCTCATGAGAGCCGTGGAATAATAAACGAAGCGAAAAGAGCCGCACTGCTTGGTCAGCTCTCCCTGTGCACGGTAGGAGGCGGCGCTGTAAAGCGTGAACTCCTCCAGCAGACTGCGGCTCTGCTGCCGATCATAGCTGCACAGGGCGGCCATGGTGCCGCAGGCGGCAGAAATGAAAAGAGATATTTGTTCCGATGAGATGGCTTTAGGGTTGCCGGCGCTGTCATATTTACAGATTAAAATCCGTCCGCAGCAGATGCGGTTCTCTTCATCGCTTTCCAGGCTCAGCATCACTTCATCGCCTTTTTCGCCGAAAAAAGTGCGGTAAACCGTGCCGTCGCTTTTCGTCTCAAAAGTAAAATCTTTGATCTCCAAATCCAGATCGCTGCCCCGGGCAAATTCATAAACAAAACCCGACAGATCGCAAAATTCACTTCTGCTGCAGCCGAAAAGAGAAAGAAGCAGCAGACACGCCGCCGCGATTTTCAGTCGCTTCATTTTTTATCACCCCATAATTATTATTCTGCCGACAGGTCAATAATGACTGTAGTCCGACCGGCAGGAGGGCAAAGGCAGTCAATCTTGGCCTGATGAACACAAGGAAAGATATTTGACTTTTCCACCCGGAGGTTGTAATATTAGAGTAGACTGACGCCTATCCACCGCCGTCCGGTGATGGGACTGTCCGAAAGAAGGAGGAAAAGCAATGGATATCAGAGATATTCTTTCACGGGTCGATCATACTCTCCTGGCTCCCACGGCCACATGGGAACAGATCAAAAATCTCTGCGACGAGGGCATACAGTACGGCTGTGCCAGCGTCTGCATACCGCCCTGCTATGTGAAAGCGGCAAAAGATTATGTTGACAGCCAAATAAAAATATGCACCGTCATCGGTTTTCCCAACGGATATAACACCACCGAGGTAAAATGCTTTGAAGCACGGCAGGCGGTGGAAAACGGTGCTGATGAAATTGATATGGTCATCAACCTCGGACTGCTCAAAGAGGGAAAATACGCAGAACTCGAGGAAGAGATCAAGGCCGTCAAGTCGGCTTGCTGCGGCAAGCTGCTGAAAGTCATCATCGAGACCTGTCTGCTGACCGATGAAGAAAAAATCATGATGTGCCGCGTTGTCAGTGAAAGCGGCGCAGATTTCATCAAAACCTCCACCGGCTTTTCCGGCGGCGGAGCCACAGCCCACGACATTGCACTTTTCGCCGCCAATGTCAGCGGCAACCTGCAGATCAAGGCCGCCGGCGGCATTGCCGGTATAGAGGACGCCGAAACACTGCTCGGCCTCGGTGCGACAAGGCTCGGAACCAGCCGTATCGTCAAAGCGGTGAAAGCAAACAAACCCGATTAAGGAAAGGAGAAATGATTATGTCAATGGCAACCCCACACATCAAACTCGCCGACGGCAAGCACTTCGCGAAAACCGTACTCATGCCCGGCGATCCCCTCCGGGCAAAAATGATCGCCGAAACCTTTCTGGAAAAAGCAGAACTGATCAACAATATCCGGGACATTCACGGCTACACCGGCCTTTATCGAGGCAAGGAGGTCTCCGTGATGGCCAGCGGCATGGGCATACCCTCCATCGGGATTTATTCCTATGAGCTGTACCATTTTTTCGGCGTGGAAAACATCATCCGTGTCGGCTCTGCCGGCGGACTTTCCCATCAGGTGGTTCTGCGTGACATCGTGGCCTGTCTCGGCGCCAACACCAACTCCAACTTTGCCGCACAGTTCGATCTGACGGGCACACCTGCCCCGACCTGCTCCTTTGCTCTGCTGGAAACCGCCGTCTCCTGCGCACGGGAAATGGGTATTGAAATGAAAGTGGGCAACCTCTTTTCCTCGGACACCTTTTATGACGCCGATGAAAACTGCCACAAAAAATGGGCGGAAATGGGTTCTCTGGCCGTTGAAATGGAGGCGGCCGGACTTTATCTCAACGCCATGCGCTGCCAAAAGAACGCCCTTGCTATCTGCACCGTTTCCGATCTTCCCTTCACCGGAGAAAGCTGCAGTCCCGAGGAGAGACAGAACACCTTTACGGATATGATTAAAATTGCCCTGGAAACAGCGGTGAGAATGGACTGATAGCTATGTTCAAGCGAATATTTTTAATTGTACTGGATTCTTTCGGCATCGGCGCTCTGCCTGACGCCGCCCTTTACGGCGACGAGGACAGCAACACCCTGCGGTCCTGTTCTCTTCAGGAGGGCTTTGCGCTGCCGAACATGAGAAAGCTGGGACTTTTCAATATTGACGGTGTTTCCTGCGGCGAGAAAGCCGAGGCACCCATGGGCGCTTATGGCAGATTAGCGGAAAAATCCGCCGGCAAGGACACCACCATCGGCCACTGGGAAATCTGCGGTCTGATCTCTCCCGAGCCCTTGCCCACCTATCCCCATGGCTTTCCCCAGGAGATTATCGAAGAATTTACGGGCAGAACCGGCCGCGGTATTCTCTGCAATCAGCCCTATTCGGGCACCGATGTCATCCGGGATTACGGCAAAGAACACATGAAAACCGGAAAGCTCATCGTTTATACCTCCGCCGACAGCGTGTTTCAGATCGCTGCCCATGAGGATATCATATCAAGACAGGAGCTTTATGAATACTGCAAAATGGCAAGAGATATTCTCCATGGAAAGCACAGCGTCGGACGCGTGATCGCGCGTCCCTTTGCCGGAGAATACCCGAACTTTTACCGCACAACGGGCCGCCATGATTTTTCCCTGGCTCCCACGGGAAAAACACTCTTAGACGAGCTGGCGGAACATCACCTGGATGTGATACCTGTCGGAAAGATATACGATATCTTCGCCGGCAGAAATCTCACCGGGAGCCACCCCACCTCCGGCAACGCCGAGGGAATGGCGGTGACGGCAGAAACCGCCCTCACGGATTTTCACGGTCTTTGCTTTACGAACCTGGTGGATTTTGATATGCTTTACGGTCACAGGAACGATCCAAAGGGCTACGCCGCCGCACTGACGGAATTTGACCGTTGGCTCGGCTCCTTTCTTGCCCTGCTCCGGAAAGATGATGTTCTCTTCATCACCGCCGACCACGGCTGCGATCCCATCACAGAAAGCACCGATCATTCCCGGGAATATGTACCACTGCTGATTTACGGTGAAAAAATCAAAAGCGTCAATCTGGGTACACGGGACACCTTTGCGGATATCGGCAAAACGATCGCTGACAGCTTCGGCGTCGGTAAAGAACTTGCCGGAAAGAGTTTTCTCAGCGACATAACAAAGGAGTGAAAACATGACCGACAGAGAATTATATGCGCTGGCGGTGAAAGCCGCGGAAAAATCCTACTCCCCCTATTCCGGTTTCACCGTCGGGGCGGCCTTACTGTGCGAAAACGGCAAGGTTTACTGCGGCTGCAACATTGAAAACGCCGCCTATTCCCCTACGGTGTGTGCCGAGCGAACCGCCTTTTTCAAAGCCGTCAGCGAGGGTGAACGCAGTTTCAGGGCGATCGCTGTCGCCGGCGGAAAAGGCGGCAAATTCAGCAATCTCTGCGCTCCCTGCGGCGTCTGCCGGCAGGTCATGAGTGAATTTTGCAGTGCCGAAACATTCAGGATTATCTTAGGAAAGGACAGCGGCGAAATCGGCTCTTTTCTTCTGAAAGAGCTTTTGCCCGGCGCCTTTTCCTTGTCTGATTAAAAAGGAGGAAGGTATATGAGAATTTACGATATTATTTCTCACAAACGGGACGGGCTGGAACTCAGCGATGAGGAAATCGCTTTTTTCGTCAGAAATTACACCGACGAAAAGATTGAGGAATATCAGGCGGCCGCACTGCTGATGGCCATTTATCTCCGGGGAATGACGGACAGGGAGATGTTCTC
>JAQXMV010000115.1 GCA_029013165.1 Oscillospiraceae bacterium
AATTCTACTCCTCCATGAGAATTGATGTGCGCAAGGCAGAACAGCTCAAAGGCAGCGGTAATGAATTTATCGGCGCCAGAACAAGAGCCAAAATCGTCAAGAACAAGGTTTCTCCGCCCTTCAAGGAGGGAGAATTTGACATTATGTACGGCACGGGCATCTCACGCGAGGGCGAGATCGTCGATATGGGCGTAAAATTCGGCATCATCAATAAAAGCGGCGCCTGGTTTTCCTATGGCGAAACAAGGCTCGGTCAGGGCAGAGACAATGTGAAAACCCTGCTGAAAAACGAACCGGAGCTGGCCGCAGAGCTCGACCGAAAGGTCAGAGAAGAATTCAATCGGATCAAGAGCGGCAAGGGCACCGCAGAAGCGGAAACGACCGTCTCCGAGACACCCGTTCAGAAGCCGGCACCGAAAAGATCCGCCGGATCTGTCCGCGCAAAAATCGACATAGCTGTCGACGACGATGACGAATAATGAAGCTGACATTTCAAAAAGGAAAACAGGATAAAATCCATATGATGATCGACGGTGAGTATCGCCTTACCGTCGATACCGCTTTTTTTGCCGGCTTATCGCTCGTGCAGGGGCAGGAGCTCTCGGAAGAAGAACTGGCCGAGCTGACGGCCGCCATTGAGGAAAGGCGAGCCTATAACTGTGCCGTCGCCCTGCTCTCGAGGCGTGACCACAGCCGCGGCGAACTGCTGACAAAACTGCGGCAAAAGGGCTTTGCGGCAGGAGCCGAAGCCGCCGCTGACAAGCTCGAGCACGACGGCTATCTGGACGACCGCCGCTTCGCGGCGCTTTATACAGGCGAACTCCTACGCCTGAAAAACTACGGCAAAAAGCGGATCGAGCAGGAGCTTCTGCGCAAGGGCGTAGACCGTGAGATTATCCGGGAAACTCTCGAAAGCGCTGAATTTCCCGAGGATCGGCTGACGGATATCATCAGGCGGAAATATCTCCGCTATCTCGGCGACGAAAAGGGCGTGAGAAAAACCGTCAACGCTCTGCTTCGTCTCGGCTATAGCTTCGGCGAAATAAAAGAAGCGCTGACGGCCGTCAGCGAAGAAAATGAAAGTGAACTGGAGTCGTGATAGAATGAATAAAGTAGGAATGATCTCCCTGGGCTGTCCGAAAAATCAGGTGGACGCCGAAATGATGCTCTCCCGGCTTTTAGGCGACGGCTTCGAGATCGTCGGTGAGGCCGAAAAAGCCGATATTGTGATTGTCAATACCTGCGGTTTCATCGAGAGCGCGAAGAAAGAAGCCATCGAAACCATCCTCGAGGTGGCCCAGCTCAAAAAAGAGGGCATGATCAAGGCCGTGGTTGTCACCGGTTGTCTTGCTCAGCGTTACAGTCAGCAGGTGGCCGATGAGTTCCCTGAGGTGGACGGCGTGGTGGGTATCGGCGCCAACGGCGAAATCGCCGACATCTGCAGAAAGGTCATGGCGGACAAAAAAGTATGCGCCTTTCCCTCCAAGATGTGTCTTCCCCTGGAGGGCGGCAGAATCCTCACCACCCCCTCTCACTACGCTTATCTGAAAATCGCCGAGGGCTGCTCCAACTGCTGCAGCTACTGCGCCATTCCTCAGATCAGAGGCAAATTCCGCAGCCGGGAAATGCAGAGCATCATCGAAGAAGCCAGAGAACTGGCCTCACAGGGCGTCAAAGAAATCATTGTTGTGGCCCAGGACACCACAAAATACGGTTTGGATCTTTACGGCAAACTAAGGCTCCCCGAGCTGCTTCGTGCGCTGTGCCAAATTGACGGCATCGAATGGATCCGGCTGTTATATTGCTATCCCGAATCCATAACCGATAAGCTGATCGAAACCATGGCGGCAGAAAGCAAAATCTGCCATTATATCGACATACCCATGCAGCACTGTCAGAGCGCCATACTGGAAAAAATGAACCGCAAAGGCTCCCGCCAGGAACTGACACAGCTCATTAATAAGCTGAGAAACAGAATCCCGGATATCATCATACGAACCACATTTATTGTGGGCTTCCCGGGAGAAACTGAGGAGGACTTTTCCGCCCTTTGCGATTTCACCCAGGAAATGTGCTTCGAGCGCTACGGCTGCTTTGCCTATTCCCCTGAGGAGGGTACCCCTGCAGCAAAAATGCCCGATCAGATCGATGAGGACATCAAGCAGGAACGGGCACGAATCCTGAACGCACAGCAGGACGGAATTTTTGAATGGCAGGCGCAGGAGCTGAAAGGAAAGATTCTGACGGTCATCGTGGACGGCTATGACGAAGATGAGATGCTCTATCTCGGCAGAAGCTACATGGACGCCCCGGATATCGACACGGCGGTGATCATCTCCACGGAAGAGGAGCTGAACGCCGGCGAAAGGGTTCGCGTGAAAATCATCGGCGCTCTTGACTGCGACTTGGTAGGAGAGCTTGTCACAGAATCATAACTCTTTGACCTGTAATAAAAGCAAAGCCCTGAGAGTCACACTCTCAGGGCTTTCTATGTTAGTTAGTTACTTATTCACCGGGGTTCCATTCCACACCGACCGATGCCAATATCTGGCGAATGATCTCAATGATCTTGCCGATAATGGAATTGGCAATGAAATCGGCAAACTGATTTTGAATCGTGGCACTCTCGCCGTTCTCACTGTCCTCCTCGGAGCCCATAAAGTCATTGTTGCTGTTGCCGGCGTCGAGAATATTGATCCTGATATTGGAAGCGAGACCGTAGACTGTAAAGAACTGATAGTTGGATTTATAGCAGTGCACGGTGACGCTGTTGCAGCCGTCAAAAGCATCATACTGGCACATAATCAGGGTGGAGGGAATGAAAACCTCCTGCAGAGCCGTGCAGTCATGAAAAGCCTGAGAACCGATGGAGGTCACGCCCTCAGGAATTCGCACGGAAACAACTGAATTACAACCGGAAAAGGCCTCTTCTCCGATATATTTGACGGGATAGACAGCTGAGCCAACCAAAGCCTGTGACGGCACGGCGATATCGCCGCCTGCGTCCACAGAGCAGGAAACCAAAATCGCGTTTTCACCCTTGACCGCGAAGGTGAAAATATCCTCCTCAGCGGCAAAAGCACAAAGGCTCATGGGAACCAAAGCCAGAATCGACACAAGAAGAACGCAAAGTACTTTTTTCATTTGCCATTTCATAAAATGACCTCCTAAACCAAAGCCAACACCGCAGGGAACTCTGCGGTGCCGATGATACTGGATATTATTATACTACTTTTATTTTGAAATTTCAATACCGAAGAGATCCAAAATCTCATACCAGAGGGTACGCAGAAATTCGATAAAATCTCTTACCGTCACGCCGGACTTGTCGGCCTCCTCGCCATCGTCCATGGGCTTCGGATTATAAACGGCGTCCAGCACATCAATGATGACATTGTCAGAAAGGCCGCACACGGTACTGAGCTGATAGGTCGAGCTGTAGCAGTGAAGAACGACCTGAGCGCATTCGTCAAAGGCGTCATACTGGCAAATCACCAGCGTGGAGGGGAAATAGACTTCCTCAAGGGAATCACAGCCATAGAAAGCATGAGAACCGACTGAGGTCACGCCCTCAGGAAATTCCACCGTAATGACATTGTCACAGTCCTCAAAGGCTCTGTCTGCCACGAACTTAACCTGATATTCGTTGCCGTCGATGATCACTGTTGCCGGAACCACGATATTGCCCTCAGCGTCCGCAGAGCAGGAAATCAAAACAGCATAATCGCCCTTGACATCAAAGCAGAACTCATCTTCCGATTCTTCTGCCGCCGATGAAAAACAAATGCCGCAAAGAAGCATGACACATGTTAATAAAACAGAAATGGTCTTTTTTAATGTAATCTTCATAAAAAATCTCCTCCTGTTGAGATAAAACTATTATATTTGCACATTTTATCTAAAATTTATAGTAATGGTTAATTTTGTTTGAATAAGTTATTAACGTATACGGCAGAGGGTCTTCAATCCGACAGAATTCGCAAAAATAAACCAAAAGATGACAACAAACAAAAAAAGCAGAAATTTTACAAAAAGACTTGCTTTTTTCTGCGTTTTCTGATATCATATCTTTTGCTTATGTTAGTTCAATAATATTAAGGAGGTGCGACACATGGCAAAATGTGATTTCTGCGGCAAGGATGTATCCTTCGGCATCAAAGTTTCTCACTCACACAGACGTTCAAACAGAACATGGAAGCCCAATGTTAAGCGTGTTAAGGCTATCGTAAACGGCTCTCCCAAAAGAGTATACGCTTGTACCCGTTGCTTGCGTTCCGGTAAGGTTACTCGCGCTATCTGATCATAAGATTTCTGTGGATCATGGACTGCTTTTCAGCAGTCCTTTTTTCATCGGAAAAAGTCAGAAAATCTTAATATTTGAGCCGTTGCAAATTCCGTCATATTAGGGTATGATAAGGATAGAAAGCAGGTGAAGAATATGAATAAAAAATTTTGGGTAACCTCTGTTCTGGTACTGAGCACAGCCCTGCTGTTTGCCGCCTGCGGTGACAGGGAGCCGAAACCGAAAAACACCACGGACTCCGCCTATGCTGAGACGACAAAGGCGACTGATACCACCCGCCGGCAGACCACCCTGCCGAAAATAGACAACAACACCGATCCGGCCTCCACGGCGCCTGTCTCCGCCCTCGCAGAGAAGAAAGTCCTTTATTCGCAATGTACGCTGAATGTACGCAAAAGCCCCTCCACAGACAGCGAGATTCTCGGCAAGCTCTATGAGGGAGACAAGGTGGAAGCCACCGGAAAACAGGGCGACTGGTATGTGATTATCTACGGCGGCAAAACCGCTTATGCCCACAGCAATTATCTCAGCGAAGCCGCACCGGCCAGCACCGTTCAAAGCGACAGAATCGTCATTGATCCCACCCGGGGTGACTGGAATCTTGTGGTCGTCAATTCCTCCAGAGAAATGCCTGCCGGCTATGAGCCCAAGCTGGCTGAAATTTTTGACACCGGGGTTTATATGGACTACCGCGTTGCCCCCCACTATGAGGAGATGTACACCGCCGCCAAAGCTGACGGCATTACTCTCACCCCTTTTTCCGGCTATCGTTCCTACGCCAGACAAAAACGCAACTACGATAATCTGACGGAAACCTATATGTCGCGCTATAATCTCAACCGCGAGCAGGCGGCCAAAAAAGCGGCCACGGTCATTCTCCCCCCCGGAACCAGTGAGCATAATTTAGGGCTCGCCATGGATATCTGCAATACCTATGATTCCTTTGCCCAGCAGAAAGAATATGCCTGGCTGGTGGAAAATGCCCACAAATATGGTTTCATTCTGCGCTACACAGCCGAGAAGCAAAGTATAACGGGCATCGTCCCCGAGCCGTGGCACTGGCGCTATGTTGGCGTGGAATATGCGGAAAAGATCAAAAGTAGCGGTCTTTGTCTCGAGGAATACTTAGACAGCGTGGGAATTGCTTATTAAAGCGGCAACCATAAGAGCAATCAGAGCAGCACAACCGGATCCGGCGTGCTGCTCTTTTCCTTTATTCACGGGTTATTGCTGTCTCTGTCACGAAAGCGGCGGAGCCGATCCATCAGGACGGCTCCGCCATATTACCTTTAGGTCTTTCTATTGCTTTTTCGGACTTACCTCTCGAATCCGGCAAGTCTTCGATACCGCAGTGCAAAACTTCTGTGCTTCGTTACGGTTATGCTTCGTTGGCGGCATCTTCGCGCTTGCGTCTGTTTTCCGTCACAATGCGGGTAACCTCATCCATGAAGTCGCCGTGGAGCTTAAACTTCCTG
>JAQXMV010000116.1 GCA_029013165.1 Oscillospiraceae bacterium
TGCAGACACTGTCCCCCCAGTGATTCTATTACCTTTTTCGGTCCGTAGACGGGATCACCCGCCACGGGATGACCGATATAGGCCATGTGCACTCTGATCTGATGAGTCCGTCCCGTTTCCAGACGCAGACGAAGATGAGTGAAATCATCATACTGCCTGATCACATGATAATGGGTCACTGCGTTTTTTGAGTTTTTCGGCGTAACCGCCATTTTTTTTCTCTCCACCGGATGACGGCCTATCGGCGCGTCAACCACACCTTCGGTATTTTTGAACCGACCGTAAACAACACTCTGATATTCCCGTGTAAAGGAATGGGCTTTGATCTGCTCGGCGAGAGAAATATGGGCAAAATCATTTTTAGCAACAATGAGCAGTCCGCTTGTGTCCTTGTCGATTCTGTGGACGATACCCGGTCGGATCACGCCGTTGATGCCGGAAAGACTGCCGTGACAATGATAAAGCAGCGCATTGACCAGCGTTCCGTCATAATTGCCTGCCGCCGGATGAACCACCATACCTTTCGGCTTATTGACAACCAGGAGGTCCTCGTCTTCATAGGGAATTTCAAGGGGTATGTTCTGCGCCACAATTTCCAGTTCACGGGGCTGCGGAATCTGAACGGCAATCACATCATTGACTTTGACTCTGTAGTTTTTATTGATGACAAGGGAATTGACGCTGACATTGCCGTCGTCGATGAGCTTCTGCGCCGCGGAACGGCTCATGCCGTCGATACCGGTGCTGAGGAATTTATCAATACGCTCACCTGCTGAATCCTCACCGGCATGGATAATATGTGCGTTAATCATTCACGGCCTTCTCTTTCTTTTTGCCTTGAAACATCTGGTAAAATTCAAATATCAATACTGCCGCCGCGCCGCAGGTAACCAGACAGTCAGCAAAATTAAAGATATAAAAATCAACAAACAAGACTTCGATATAATCAATCACAAAACCGCGGAAAATCCTGTCGATGATGTTGCCCAGTCCTCCGGCCAGCATGAGTGTAATACACCCCAGCTCAAAGAGAGACTGCAGCTTTCCGGATAAAATAACAAAGAGGATTCCGCCGATACACACAGCGGCCAGAAGCGTCATCAGCAGCGTTTTTCCGCCCATCATGCCCATCATGGCGCCGTCATTTTCATAGTAGGAAAGCTGCAATACACCGGGTATCACCGGGGTACTGCCAACGGGTTTCAGGTAAGCATAGACAAAATATTTTATAATCTGATCGCAGGCCACCAGAAACGCAGCAACAACGAGAAAAACGATTTTGATGTTTGTACGGTTTGAGCTGTTTCGCGTCACTTTATCACTGCTCCCAACATTGTCCTATCATTCAAAGAGGGAATCGAAACCTGCAAGGTCGTCATCGTCAACATCGAAGATGTCCATTTCCTCGGCGCCGCCTTTCGGAAGTTCCTCTTCCTTCCTGGCAGGAGGTTCTTCTTCGGGGGCAGGCATCATCTCGTCAGGCTCCTCAAAATCCTCTTCGGATTCTTCTTCGCTTTCGGAGCCCGAGGGCTCATAGGTGATACTGTCAATATCCGACAGATCCGAAAAATCCGATATATCAGGGAAATCCGGTATATCCGGCATACCGGCAAGATCGGGCAGATCTGTCATCATGGGCAGATCCGGCATTTGGTAATCATCATCGTCGTCTTCATCAGCGATCGGAGAATCAAAGGATGCATCACTATTTTCGCCGGCATCAGCGTCTTGGCCACTCTTAGAGCTGACATCTTCAAAGAAAGCCGGAATATCCGGTTCTTTCGTCAAATCCTCATCATCTTGATAGCGGATATTGAGCTTGAAATCCGGCAGCTTATCGGCGAGCTTATCAGGATTCGTGTCGATCTCCGTAGGCCGGAAATCGAAGTGTCCTTCGCCCTGAATGGATTCGACAGTGGGCCGGATCGTCTCGACAACGCTGAGAATTTCCTGTTTGTATTTTTTGATCTGCACTTTCAGATCGGCAAGCTGGGCCTGGGTCTGAGCAATAATGAGGGCGCTCTGCTCTTTGACCGACCGCACATCATCATTGGCGGCGTCAATGATCTCGGCAGCCTTTACTTTTGCGTTTTCGATAATCTTTTCGGCGGTCGCAGTGGCCTTTGCCACATATTCCTGTTCCTGCTCACTGGCCTGCTCTTGCAGTGCGGAAATATCCTTTTGCAATTTTTTAAGCTGTTCGTCTGCGTCATGGGTGGTGGTGTAATAATAGCTCTCGGCCTCAGCCTGTTTTGCAAGAAGGAGGGCTTCAGCTTTCTCACTGGCCTGACTGACCAGCTCGGCGGAATGATTCAGAGCCTCCTGCTCCACGGATTTATAATATTGCTCGGCTCTGACAACGGCACCGAAAACTGCATTTTTATTCTTGTTGTAATCGTCCAGTGCCGGTCCCCAGGTCTCGAGCTTTTTTTCAAGAGCCCGATAGGCCTTATAGAGCTTATCATATTTTTCACTGACATCTTTGATAAAAGACTCGACCTCGCTGGCGTAATATTTATTCTTGCCGGCGGAGGCAAACTGATGAACGAACAGCTTATTATTAAACATCCCTTTCGATCCCCTTCTTTTTTCTTCTACAATATACCGAATTACAGCTCAACCTGATTATAAAAATCTCCTGAAAGCTCGATGTCGGACGGTATGAAAGCGCAAATGCTTTCGGTAAACCGTGCAAATACGCTCTTAGTGACATACTTGGCACCGTCAAGGAAATCCATAGAACGCTTACTTTCCTCCTCGCTGAGCATGGAAAGGTTGACGACCACGATGGTGTTTTTCTCAATCATGAGATTAGCGACATTTTTGGAATCATAGATATCATGCAGCGTAATGAAAGTCAGCTTGAATTTCGGTGCGCTTTTGGCCGAATTGATATCGTAGATATTGCCCGTATGCGCAGCCGGCTTCGGTGTCTCTGTCTCCACCGGCCGAAAACCGGAGGACGAAAAATCGGTATTCAGCGGCTCAAAGCCTTTGTCGCCATCGTCAAAGGCCGATGTCGGAGAATAATAGGTCGATCCCAGAGGCGCAGGCGGTTCCGGAAAATCATCGTCAAATATACCGCCGGCAGTGGGTCTTGCCTTTTTGATCTTGGCGTCCTCGAAGTCATCATCACTGACAGCACTTTCGAGTTCATCGCCGTCATAGGCCACATTCTGTTTTAACTCCGTAAATTTGTCCTTTATATTTTTAACAAAACTCATTTTTACTTCTCCTCATCAATAGATTCTCGGTCCGAAAATGGCGGAGCCGATCCTGACCAGATTTGAGCCGTGTCTCACGGCGGCTTCATAATCGCCGGACATACCCATTGAAAGCACAGTCATATCTATATTATCTAACTTTTTGCTCTTCATGTCAATAAATAAAGCGTGCATTTTTGAAAAATATTGCGAAAGCTCCTCTTCTTTCTCGCAAATCGGCGGAACCGTCATCAATCCTCTGACCTTGATTCCCTCAAGAGTTGCCATTTTCTCAAGAAGTTCCTCTGTTTGAGAGAACTCCAGTCCCGTCTTGTTCTCCTCACCGCCGATATTGACCTCGACCAGACATTCGGTCACCAGACCGGCCGCAAGGCTGCGCTTGGATATCTCCGTGGCCAGCTTCAAGCTGTCAACGGACTGAATCACGGAAACCTCTCCGACAATTTGTCTGACTTTGTTCGTCTGAAGATGTCCGATCAGGTGGGCGCGGCAGTTTTCCATGTGAAGAAAGGGCTTCTTGGAGAGAAACTCCTGCACCTTGTTTTCCCCGATCAAGTCCACGCCGCATTCGATGGCATGGTTGATGAAAAGGGGATCGACGGTCTTGGTAACGGCCATGAGGGTGATCTCCTCGGGAGATCGGCCCACAGAAGCGGCAGCGGCACTGATGCGGTCACGGATCACTTTCAGATTATGCTCTATGTTTTTGAACTTTTCTTCAGTCGACAATATTTCCATCTTCGAGATTGATTCCTTTCACAATAATTTTATCATAGGATTTGAGAATGTGGTAGTATTCAAATTTTTCCACATCGTCTTTTATGTATGAGTTCTTGACCGCCTGTTTTCCGGTGGCAATGACATACCCGTCACCGTAAAAGAGCACCTCCACCGGCGAAAACATCATGACATTTCCCACAACGGCGTAGACGCCTACCACACCGTCGTCATTTTCGCTCAGGGCTTTCTGACTGATCTTAAAGCCGGTGTATTCCGCCGTTTTCACCGTGGCGGCTTCCTTTCTCACCAGGGCCAGATCCTCGTTCATGGCCGTACAGACCAGCGTAACGGTTACTGTATCGTCCTTTGTCTCTGTGATATTATATACTTTCATGTCGATGTTATGAATGCCCAGATCTTCAAAGGAAACCTCTACCCAATATCCGGTTCTGAAAACGGAAGCGTCGCTGAGCTTGACATCAAAGGTATAGTACCATGTATGCTGCGCAATGATCTTTCCGTAAACGGCCCCCGGATCTGCTGCCTGAAGAGCCAGCATTTTTTCCCCGTCTCCGACGGAGATTTTCTTGCTGCGAACGGCATCATAAGACTGCAGGCTCTCATAACCGTCGACCATACCCACGAAATATCCGGCATAGGGTGCGGTGAGCTTTTTGACGACGGTATAGGAATTTTTCAGTTCTTTGATTTTGGCGTTGTAATCCCCTATCACCTGATCAAAATCGATTTCTTCGCCCACCGCTATCTGCTTGGAGGTCATGTTCTCCGCAATGGAAGCGGAGGAAGCGGAAAGCGCAGACAAATCGGAGCCGGAGATCAGGGCAATATAGTCGGAAACTTCGGAGCTGATTTGTTTATTTAAGTAAAGGACATTGCTGTAGCTCAGATCGCTGTTATTCTGCATATCCTTGATGGCGGCGAGCTTTTCGCGGTATTCCTGTTCCAGACGGTAATTCTCTGCCTGCTGCTCATCGGAGAAGGCCAGCGCAATGGTTCCGCCTTTGGCTACATTTTCACCGTCGGCAATGATGGGAACATAGACAAGCCCTTCCTGCTTTTCGAGAACGGAAATGTTTTTTCCCGAGGCCGTAACCGCCTCATCACGCACGGCAAAGCCCTGCACCCTGACGGAATCCACATAGTCCGTTTTCACGATATATTCGGTCTCAATTTTGCCGGTTCTCTTGTTATAAAAAGCGTCAAAAGCGTAAAAACCCACAAAAACAAGCACAACACCCAGAAGTGCCAGTGCTTTTTTTATGTCTTTTTCATTCACCATTTGTTTCACCTTTCTGCAAAATGATATCACAGGCGCTCTTTATCAGCTCCTCCTGATTCATCTCGTCAATATATAACCAATTCATGCTTTCCCGCCTGCGAAACCAGGTAAGCTGTCTTTTGGCATAGCGCCGGGTCTGCATCTTCAGATTTTCCACGGCCTCTGCCAGTGTCGCTTCTCCGTCAAAGTAAGGCTTCAGTTCCTTGTAGCCTATGGCCTGGGCGGCGGTAGCCGACCGACTGTCCCCGAAGAAGTCTTTTGCTTCTTCGAGCAGTCCCCTGTCGAGCATCACATCCACACGCCGATTGATTCTGTCATAAAGCACGCTGCGATCCTTGGCCGTCAGACCGATCACGCACCAGGAAAACTCGCTTTCCTCAGCATGGGAAAGCTCACACTGTTTGCTGATGGTCTCACCGGTGGCATAATAAACCTCTAAGGCCCTGATGATTCTTTTTCTGTCGTGAATATGGAGTTTTCCCGCCGTCGGTCTGTCGATTTCCGTCAGCTCACGGTAAAGGCTCTCCATGCCCTCTGACTCAGCTCTCTCCTCAAGGCGAACTCGTATATCCGAAGCCTCATAGTCGAGGAAAGATGTATTGTCGATCAGGGTATCAATATAAAGTCCGGTGCCGCCGGCCACAATGGGCAGCTTGCCGCGGGACAGAATTTCTCTGATTTTTTCAAGAGCCAGTGTTTTATATTTGGCCACACTAAAGCTCTCGCCGGGATTCAGAAAACCGATCAAATGATGGGGTATACCCTGCATTTCCTCCTCGGTAGGCTTGGCGGTGGCGATATCCATACCCTCATAGATCTGCATGGAATCTGCCGAAACGATCTCACCGCCGAGCTTTTTCGCAATTTCTACGGCAAGGGCTGTCTTGCCCGAAGCCGTGGGACCTGCCACGACGGCAACCAGGGGTTTCTTCATACCAATCTCCATCCATTATTGTATTCGGCCGAACTGTTTTTCCAGCTCATATTTTGACAGCTCGATCATCACCGGTCTGCCGTGAGGGCAATACCGGACGCTGTCGTCGTAAAGCACCTGTTCCGCCAGTGCTTTCATCTCCGCCGTGGAGTTTTTAAAGCCGGCCTTGATGGCGGCCTTACAGGCGGCGGTGTGGTGTATGCGGTCAATTTTTTCCGACTCCACATCGGTCTTATTTTCCGCAAGATAGGAGGCGATTTCGATCACCGTGTCCTCGACACAGTCCCCGTCAATGAGCATGGGGCTTTCCCTGACAAGCACCGAACCGGCGCCGAAATCCTCGATGAGATAACCGGCAGAACGGAAAACCTCAAGATTTTCCAGCACAATGCTGTATTCGTTTTTATTGAGAACGACTCTCACAGGCGTCAGAAGCACCTGCGAAGCGATGTTTTCTTTTGCGGCTTTCTTCATTTTGTTATAGATGATTCTCTCGTGAGCCGCGTG
>JAQXMV010000117.1 GCA_029013165.1 Oscillospiraceae bacterium
CCGCACCAAACCAATATAATCCGAACCTTTTTCCATTAGGAGACGGGCTCGGATTTTTTTGTTTATATAAGTGTTGTTATTGATACTGTTTTATGTTACAATCCGATTGAAAGAATTCATTTTGCCGAAACTGATTTAATATTAAAAAAACGTATTGGTTCGTTACCATCTCATATTTTGAGAATTATTTATCAAACCGCTTGACTCTCAACCTAACATAAGATATATACTGGCCTCGAAAGGTACCTTTAATAATTTCAAGGAGGTTGTTTCATGCAAATCGGTGATTTCGCAAAGCTTTGCAACACGAAGATTTCGGTACTCAGACACTACGATCGCGTTGGTGTGCTGAAACCGGCATATACGGATATGCTCACCGAATTTCGATATTATTCGGAAAAGCAAAGGCACTCTTTTGCAAAAATTTTAGCGCTGAAAGAGGCAGGATTTTCTTTACCGATTATCAAAACAATGCTCGAATCCGATGATTGCGAGGATGTTATTTTGAGCTTTTTTGAAAACCGACAGGCTGAAATCACTCATATGCTCAAAAACCTTGAAGAAGCCAAATTAATTATGTTAGGAGAATCGAACATGGAAAAAAGCGAAGACTTTTTACAATTTGATGAAAATATCAATCTGCCTTTTGTAAACGACCCTGAGGTTGTGGGAAAATGGGCCGTCATAGGCGTCTATCCGTCCATGACCGATTACATCAGCGGCAAAGATTCGGAATCGGATTTTTACGGCGACAGTGTGAAAGAAATCTACTTTTTGCCCGGCGGCGAAAGGTATTGGGTGTACGGTTGGACAAAGGGAAAACTGCTCATAGATGAATATCAGAGCCATCATACCGAAGATTACACAACAGAGGATATAGACGGCGAAAAATATATGTTCATCGAACACAAATCGTATCAGTATATGGTGAGTGGCAAAACGGAGCTTCTTGTCTTAAAAAAACTGGACAACAAGGAATATACGCCCTCGGATATTGCCCGAAAGGATAATATAGACCTACCGTTTCTTCATGATCCTGCGGTGATCGGCAAGTGGATAGCCTGCGGTTTTTGCCGCGACAAGTCTGGCTTTTCAACCGAGAAAGAGCCGCTTGATGAGCTATACTGGAAAAGCGTCGAGTTCTTTGCAAACGGCAGCTGTACATCGGTTTATGAAGACGATATCATCGCCGGCGATGACAAACAGACATGGACAAAGAATTATATTCTTCGGAAATATAATAGCTGTGCCTGTGAATACGAGATCAGAACCGTCGAGGGAAATGATTACCTGATAGTCGAGTGGAAAAGCGGAGATTACCGTTATGGAGGTTTTGACACCAATTATTACATCTTCACGAGAGCGTAGTTTTGTAACAATCCGCCTTTTTCTATTACATCTCGACAAAAAGCTCCCCTTCGCATTTTTGCGAAAGGGAGCTTTTGTGCATAAAAGGATCGAACCGATCTCATTATGATTCACTCAGATCTGATACCACTTGATTTCGTTAGCCTCCAAATGAAGCGGCGTGCTCGTGCCGTCACCCAGATATACCGTTGTGTCCTGCGGTTCGTAGGTGTTGTTAACGACACAGTATTTGCCGTTTTTCACATAGGCGTGCACCTCGACATTATAGTTTGTCGAGTACCAGCGGCAAAGCTCATCTTCAGCGGAAGCACTCCAGAGGATAGCGCGATAAAGGACACGGCTGTTTTTGAAAGAATAGGGCAAACCGCTTATGTAAACACCGCGGCCTTTGCCGAACTCTCTGACAGACATCTGAACCTCTTCTGCGTGTCTGACAGCGAAGGGAAGCTCGGTAGCGTTCTGAATGAGCACGGTCGTACCCTCCAGGGCAACAATATTTTTCTTTCCCTCACCAAAATCAACCTCACCGTCTGTGTCGGCGAGAATGAAATGATCCCGGTGCTCCTCGACATTATACCGGCGTGTGTTCAGTGTCAAACCGTTCTCTCTTTCAACGCCGAGAACATCGTCAAGCTGGAAGAACTTACCCTGCCACTGGTGAGCCGCAGGCTCACCCACACCGATAAAGCCGCCGCCGTTATAGACAAATTTTTTCACGGCGGTGATGATTTCCTCATCTTTCCAGTATTCACCACCCGACTGGGCAGTATCTGCGTCGCCCACATTGATAATGACATCGAACTGATCAAGGAGACTGCTGTCATTTTTGATGTCGTCAAAGCTGATAAAGCTCACATCAAAGGGTGCGCCGCTTAAGGCTTCAATAATGCCGAAATAGGAATAATTCTGTCTGTAGTAAAGGGCGTGATGCACCATGTGATTGCCCCAGGCACGCATTTTGCCCCAACAGTTGAGGACGGCCACTCTCTTCACACAATACGGCGTTACGCCGCAGATATTGTCATAAAGAGTTCTGAACTCGTCGCAGACATCTTTGATATAGTCGACAAACTCCGGAAACTTCAGCGCCAGCTTGAGATAGCCGCCGTAACCGATTCGGGAGATGGGACTTCTGAGAATGGCTCTTCTGGCGGTTATCCAGTTCACCTTGGCTTCCGTGACGGGGTCGCCGCCCTCACAGAAAACATCGGGGAAGAAATAGGGTAAAAATCTGCCCTCGGTGTATTTAACGCCTTTAATATCACTGAAAAGACGAAGGGTGGCACCGTTGCCCACGCTGCCCACAACGGCGTCAAGGCCGATGGATTCAAACTCCTCCATAAACGGTTCCATGCCGATCCAGTGGTCACCCATAAACATCATGGCTTCCTTGCCGTATTCATGAACAATATCGACCATTTCCTTGGCGAGCTTTGCTACTTCGCGCCTCTGAAAAGCCTGAAAGTCCTTGAACTCTTTGGAGGGAACGCGGTAGGTATTGTTCATATAGCCCTGATCAATAATGAATTCCGGACGAAAGGCATATCCGACCTCTTTTTCAAACTGCTCTAAAATATAAGGGCTGACCGAAGCAGTGTATCCGTACCAGTCGACAAATTTTT
>JAQXMV010000118.1 GCA_029013165.1 Oscillospiraceae bacterium
AAGCAAAAATAAAATATTTTTATAAAAAATTGAATATGGATTATTATACAGGCATTTTCTTGTATAAAACAGCGGCGGCAACTCCCTTTTAACAGGAAACGCCGTTTTAATTCTGTTCACTTTTATACAGATAGAAATGTATGTAAGGAATCATCTTTTCAGCAGCTACCCGTATGAATATCACCTTGTTATGGTGACACCGTCAACCGGTGTAATAGATTGAATAATCTGAGGGAAGTCAGCCGCTTTTTCTTCATATATACTTTTTGCTTGCTGAGTAGGTTGCATATCATCATGATAGATTGCTAAATTAATATTTTTCTGCTAATTAATGGTGTAGCTCGTTTACACGCCCAATTATCTGAATGTTTGATTTCCTATAGGCCGATGTGCTGAAATCATTTTGCTTTACAGATTCTTTCGTTTGGATTGTATGTTATTTCATGAAAAAACATACTGAATAAACTCATTAGATCTGTTCCCCAAAAGATTCATAACAGGCTTTTGCCAATACTCTTAAATCAGATAGCTCCGAATCGTTTTCGTAAACTCTGAATCGGATATAGAAGTTTTTACTACTGTTTTCCTGAATACGTCTGACTTTTCTGCTCTTTAATATTTCGGCATTCTCCGGTGTTTTGAATACATCATCACAACCGGTAAAATATACATCATAACTCTTTTTAAAGACAAAAAATTCAACAAAAGTCTGACCTCTGCCATTTTGATTTTTAAAGTCAACCTTCGGCGTTTTGTTGTTACGCAGGGATTCTCTGATGTCCGGTGCAACGCCCTTAACCGCATCAATCATTTTCTGTAAGAAAGAAATGTCATTACCGCCCAGATTGAGGTCATGAATATCGCTTACCTCGGTTTTGGAGCTTCTGGGTTTTGATTCGTCACCGGCAGAGGTAAGAGAAGAAATCCCCAATACATTGACAAGGTTTTGCAGTTCATCGTCACTGATTCCGTTGTCATTGTTCTTCTTGATAAGACTGACAAAGGATTCCATAAACGGTCTCAGTCGGATAAATTCGTTTTCGCTGATTTTGAAATCAGTTATACGCTCTTTGACATCCTGAAATTCTCCACTTTCCAAAATAGATAAATCATAACTCTTTAAATCGTTTCGGTTGCGTACAAGATACTCGTATGTTTTTTCAAAGGCGTGCTGTAAGCACAAAACCGCAAATAGTAGAAGCTTGTTTTCGTCTGATCGCAGTACGGCATCTGTTACAACGATTTTCAACAGAAGATAGGCATTGAACAGCCGCTTCATGCTTCGGGGATTAACCCCTATTGACTTACGTATCAGATCCTCATAAACTGCAAGTTCTTCCGGACTGCAAGTGATTCCGATTTCCTCGAAACAGCTTTTTATATAGTTCTTGATGTTATATTCTGCTACAGGCATCTTGAACGGAACCTGAATAATCTTGTCAAAGAAAGATTTACCCTTGTTTTCATTGGGTGTTTTCTCATCTGAAAGTTTGCCGTACTTTGCTTCAACACCTCTGCATACAACATCATAGTCAATCGCTAGAACGAAAACACAGTTCTCGCAGTCTAAGAAAAGCTTCAGAACCTCCAATAATTCTACGGCTTTCCTCGGCTCAAGTCTGTCTAAATCATCAACGAAAATGACCACTCGGCCGTTTTCTCCGGCACGCTGATTGACAAGAGACTGAAACGATTCCTTTAACGAATCCAGCTGTCCGATAAAATCCTGTGAAAACAGTTCTTTGATTTCTTCTCCGTTTGTTGCGCCACCTGTCACATATCCAACAGCAATGCGGCTGATTCCCTCGAATACTTTTTTTACTAAATTTTTTGCCTGTTCACTTTTATTATCGGAAACCGCACTAACAAGCTTGCTCAGCATAACAAGAGGCAGTTTATCCTCTAAGTTAAATTGGCTGAACTGCCAGGTATTAAACCATACCGTCTGAATATTACTGCCGAGATAACCCTTAACGATTTGCATGATACTTGTTTTACCGGTACCCCAGCTTCCCTGAATGGAAATTGTCATAGGAGTATTGCAGGTGGAAATGAACTGAGTCAGTCCTTCCGTGTACTTTTTGATATCAAACAAATCTTTCACTGCTGCCTGATCCGTAAATCCACTATTCTTTTCCATATTAAAACTATCTCTCCCTTATTTGTAACTTTTAGGTTATCCCAATACAGAAAATATAGCACAAAGAGTAATTTTTGTCAACATTTTAAGTAGATAGTCATAACACCTATTGCGTTCCAAAGTGGATATAATGAACACAGGAGGTGGATTTGATGGTTAACGGCTTACCCGAACGGTTACAGCAGCTTCGTCAGAAATATGGTTTGTCACAAAACGCGGTTGCCGACAGATTAGGTATTTCCACATCAATTATTTCCGGATATGAAGTCGGCACACGGACACCGAGCGTTGAAATGTTATACAAGCTGTCAGGCTTGTATCATTGCAGTACCGACTTCTTATTAGGAAAATCAGCCCCAACAAATACTCTTGATGTATCAGGGCTGACCGAAGAGCAAGTCAGACTGTTGGAACGTCTGATTGAAAACATGAAGTAGCAGACATGAGTGACACAGTTCATTCATGTCCGTTTTCTTCTTCATCCTCTTGTTCAGATTCCAAAGCACAAATTGCAAAATGTTGGATGAATCCAACACATCTAGCAATACTGTTGAGGCTTGCAATAACCTGCGGCTGTGTTTCTTCGGCTTCAAATTCTCCCGATATGGTAGTAATTGTCAGATGTAAATCGGAAAGCGCACATGCGATTTGCCGGATATGACTGCGAAGGATATCGGGATCTTTCTGAGGATATCTCATACCTGTTTTCCTCCTTTCTTCATTTTGAAAGCGATTGAATCACAAGTCAGTTGAAATGTCAATACCATTTCTTAACCTCAATACAAAATACTAAAAAAACACATTGTCTTTTAAAAATGTCTACTTGAAAAATTTTAGTAAATTTCTTATTGAAGCTATATCAAAATCAAAAGGAACAGATTTTTCAACTTGAAAAACTTTTTCGGCTTATGTATTTTTTATAAATGTTTCAATGCACAAAGCCGAGGACAAAAAAGCGTTGCTGTATTACATTGAACGGCTCATTTTTTGACACCTTGAAAAATCCCTTGTTTTCGTTTTATTTTAGTAATAAACATTTTTATCACTCTATTATCGAAAGTCAATCTGAAAGTCTCAGAATCTATTAGAATTCAAAAGAAAAACTCTGCGCGGATTTCTCTGTGCAGAGTTTTTGATACTGTTTCTTCGGTAAGATGAGATCAACTCACCTATTTTGTATTCGGTTATAGCAGATTTATATAGGGAAACCTTTCGGAATGCAATATTGAAATATACTGGACACCAACTTTTATGACACTTTAACAAACCATATAAGAACAAAACAATATTACAATACCTAATTTCATTTATTCTGTCCCTCTTTTTTTTATTTTGTAGCCTCACTCAGTGCCTGCTCGATGTCGGCGATAATGTCGCCTGCATCTTCGATGCCGACGGAAAGGCGGATCAGGTCGCTCCGAACACCGCACTCCTCCAGCTGCTGCTCGGTGAGCTGACGGTGGGTGGTGCTGGCAGGATGAAGCACGCAGGTCTTGGAATCAGCAACATGGGTAACAATGGAGGCAAGACGAAGAGAATCCATGAATTTCGTAGCGGCCTCTCTTCCGCCCACAACGCCGAAGGAAATGACGCCGCAGGTACCGCCGGGCATATATTTCATGGCAAGGGCATGCTGAGGATCGCTCTCGAGTCCCGGATAAGATACCCAGGAAACCTTGTCGCTCTTGCTGAGATATTCGGCAACCTGCATAGCGTTTTCACAGTGGCGCTTCATGCGGATTTCCAGGGTCTCCAGTCCCACGCCCAGCAGAAATGAATTCTGCGGAGCCGGAATGGAGCCGAGGTCACGCATAAGCTGCACGACACACTTGGTAATATAGGCACCCTTGCCGAAGCGCTCAGTATAAGTGACGCCGTGATAGGACGCATCGGGTGTGGTCAGACCGGGGAATTTATCATTCTGCGTCCAGTCGAAATTGCCGCTGTCAACGATCACGCCGCCGACGCTGGTGGCATGGCCGTCCATATACTTGGTGGTGGAGTGGGTCACGATATCCACGCCGAAATCAAAAGCGCGGCAATTGATGGGTGTGGGGAAGGTGTTATCCACAATGAGGGGCACACCGTGACGGTGGGCCGCCGAAGCAAATTTTTCGATATCCAGCACCTGCAGAGAGGGGTTGGAGAGGGTTTCGCCAAAAACAGCCTTGGTGTTTTCCCGGAAAGCCGCCTCCAGCTCTTCCTCGGAGCAATCGGGTGCAACGAAAGTAAAGTCAATGCCCATTTTTCTCATGGTGACATTGAAAAGATTGAAAGTTCCGCCGTAAATCGCCGTGGAGCAGACCACATGGTCGCCGGCGGAGCAGATATTGAAAATCGCGAAGAAATTAGCGGCCTGTCCTGAGGAAGTCAGCACGGCGGCAACGCCGCCCTCCAGGTCAGCGATCTTGGCGGCAACAGCGTCATTGGTGGGGTTCTGAAGCCTGGTATAGAAATAGCCCGAGGCCTCCAGGTCAAAGAGCTTGCCCATTTCGACGCTGGAATCATATTTATATGTGGTGCTTTGGCAAATGGGTACGGTTCTCGGCTCACCGTTTTTCGGCGTATAACCGGAATGGATACATTTTGTGGCGAGTTTATAGTCACTCACGGGAATCCCTCTTTTCTGATATTTGTTTGCATGGTGGGTATGATCTGACAGTTTATTATAATACATCGCGGTGGATAAGTCAAGCGCCACCAAAGAGCCGGTCTTGGCAGAAAAGAAAAAATCCCTGTCCTCTGTTTGGATTGCCACAAAAGCAAATTATCTGTCTTATTTGTGACAAATGAATATCGTTTGTTCGAAATGTTAAAAATGTGTTGACTTTATTAATATTATGAATTATAATTCTTGTATCACAGAAAAAATGAGGTGGTTCCCATGGTTGGATGATGAAAAGCCAAACCATATTCATTTCAATAATTATAGAAAAGAGGTATCTATTCATGAAAACAGTTTTTCGATACATTCTGATCATCTTCTCGGCTATGATTGCACTCGTTACCTACGGTAATCCCGAGGGCTTTCAGGTGAGTGTGACAAATCCCGTCACGCCGAACACCGAGGTCATTGACTTCGTCGGTGAAAACAACACCGGAAATTTCGTAGGCGAGCCTTATGTTGATACATTTGAAAAGAAAGTCGGTGACGAATGGGTGGATGTTGTAGGCAGCTACTTAATCACAGAGGCCTATTCCGAATATGCCCCCTATGGCGGTCCGTGGAAAAAGCATATTCTCGTGAGTCAATCAGGCATTGATGGTCCCGGTGAATACAGAGCCGTCATAAAGTTTGACCTGAGACAGCCCTTTTATGCGAAAACGGATTGTACGCACCACACCACCTATGCTTATTTTACGGTGATAGGAGCAGAATAACAGCTTTCTATTCATGAACGAATAAGGAGAAATACCATGGAAAAATTAATTAAATATATTTCAATCATTATTGCCATTATTATGTCTTATTTCATCATCGGCAACGCCGAAAACTTCGAGGTAACCGTTACCAATGATGTCGTGACCACGGAGACCCAGACCATTGTGGTGACAGCCGAAAACAAGACCGGCAATTTCATCGGCGACCCCAAAGTAATGGCCGTTGAGAAAAAGATCGACGGCCAGTGGGTGGAAATCAGCGGCCGTCCGGAGGACAACGCCATCAGCACCAAATATCCGCCCCTGAGCACCTACAGCGAAAAAATCCCCTTATGGTTATATAACATCGAGGGCATCGGAGAATATCGGGCCAGAATTCACTTTGACCTTTATTTGCCGATCTATGACAAAAACGACACGGAGCCTCATGATGTCTACGCCTATTTCAATGTGGTAGAAGCGGAAAAAGCATAACAATCCTATGCTAAAACTGTCTGTTGATTGGAGCAAAAAATGAAAACTAACATTCGCATATCTGACAGCAAAAAGAATTGGATTCTCAGATTCATATTTATTTTTACATTTGTTGTTTATCTCATATCCATGACACGCACATCGTTGTTCAAATATGTTCCTATAAGCGAAATCTTTTCTGCAGATCGCTTTTACTCCCAGTCTGTCAATTTTATTCCTTTTCATGACTGGTTTGTCAACCGCGTTGAAATGATAAGAGACTTCATTCTGAATATGATCATGTATTTTCCATTTGGTTTTTTACTGCAGATGACGCACAGAAAAAGCAAAATCAGCACCATAGCAATCATTATTCCGATGATATCCAGTGTTATCCTTGAAGCCCTGCAATATTTCTTCAGTTTAGGCGCAACAGATATCAACGATGTCATCAGCAACACCTTGGGCGCTTTTACCGGTGCTTTGGCTTACTGCGTGTTCAATCGGGTTTTCATCAAAAGAAACAGAAAAGCCCGGGAAAGACTGATATATTTC
Organism: Oscillospiraceae bacterium; assembly: GCA_029013165.1. Taxonomy (GTDB): domain Bacteria; phylum Bacillota; class Clostridia; order Oscillospirales; family Acutalibacteraceae; genus UBA6857. The sequence goes on from JAQXMV010000118.1 coordinate 6,530, forward strand.
CTTGGAATAGTTGCGATAATTGAAATTTTATTGATACTGTAAAGGCTTTCTTGTTTCCGGAAGAGGAACAATTTACGGCATAAAAGCATAACATAATAATCAACTGACCCAAATCACCGCAACAGGACAAGGTTAATATAATAATATAACAGCCCCGATTTGTGCAAAGCACAAATCGGGGCTGTTAACATCTGAGGACAGGTATGGATCAGTCAAACTTGAGAATACGGATCACATTCTCCAGCTCCTCGATCTTCTTCACGGTTTCATCATGGAGCTTGTCGGGCGTGTCGATCATCGTGCAGGCATAATCGCCCTTGGAACGGTTGGCCATGTGCTCAATATTGATGCCCTCGCCGGAGATATAGCCGGTGATACGGTTGAGCATATTGGGCACATTTCTATGGAGAATCACCAGTCTTCCCTTGGTGGTGCGGGGCATGGATATGGCCGGGAAATTGACGCTGTTGGTGATATTTCCGTTTTCCAGGAAATCACTGAGCTGATGCGCCGCCATCACGGCACAGTTGTCCTCGCTCTCAGCGGTAGAGGCGCCCAGGTGCGGCGTCGTGATGATGCCCTCGCAGTTGATGGTCTCCTCCGTGGGGAAGTCGGTAACATAACAGCTCACCTTACCGCTTTTCAGCGCGGCCTTGATGTCGGCAGCATTGACCAGGTCAGCACGGGAAAGGTTGATGATCTTAACGCCGTCTTTCATTTTAGCAATGGATTCGGCATTGATCATACCCCGGGTCTGATCGTTGGAGGGAATGTGCAGCGTGATATAATCCGACTGAGCATAGATCTCGTCATAGTCGGAAGCCTTGCTGATGGCACGGGAAAGATGCCATGCGGCCTCAACGGTAATAAACTTGTCACAGCCGATAACTTTCATGCCAAGGCTCTTGGCGGCATTTGCCACCAGGCCGCCGATAGCGCCCAAACCAATGACGCCCAGGGTTTTGCCGAGGATCTCACAGCCGGCAAAGGCGCTCTTACCCTTCTCCACCTGCTTGGCCACATCGCTTTCGAGGGTGTTGGCCCAGGCGATACCGTCGGTGATCTTTCGGGAAGCAAGAAGCAGGGACGCAATGGTCAGCTCCTTGACGCCGTTGGCGTTGGCACCGGGGGTATTGAAAACGACGATGCCCTTTTCGGCACACTTTTCCACAGGGATATTATTGACACCGGCGCCACAGCGAACAATGGCCTTGAGCTCGTCGCCGAATTCCATATCGTGGAGAGAAGCGGAACGAACAAGGATGCCCTCGGGATTTTCGATGTCGTCGCCCACATGATATTTGGCGGCGTCAAGCTCATCGAGTCCGATGGGAGAAATCTTATTGAGCGTTTTAATATCTTTCATATCTTTCATCACCTTTATTATCTTATGCTTTCGGGTTTTCCTGTGCGAATTTCTTCATGAAAGCCACCAATGCTTCCACGCCTTCATAAGGCATGGCGTTATAAATCGACGCTCTCATGCCGCCGACGCTTCTGTGACCCTTGAGGTTCTGCAGTCCTGCCTTGGCCGCTTCGGAAGCGAACTTCTTGTCCAGCTCAGCGTCGCCGGTGACAAAGGTCACATTCATCATGGAACGGCTTTCTTTCTGCACAGGCGCGATGTAATAATCCTGAGAATCCAGATAATCATAAAGAAGCGCCGCCTTTTTCTCGTTGCGCTTTTTCATTTCCTCGAGACCGCCCATGCTGTCGATCCACTCGTATACCAGCTTGGCAATATAGATGCAGTAGCAGGGAGGGGTATTATACATGGAGCCGTTGTCAGCCATGAGCTTATAGTCCAGCATAGCCGGTGTGATATCTCTTGCCTTACCGATGAGATCCTCACGGACAATGACAACCGTCAATCCTGCGGGAGCCATATTTTTCTGAGCGCCGGCATAAATCAGGCCGAACTTGCTGACATCAACAGGCTCTGAAATAATGCAGGAGGACATATCCGCCACCAGAGGAATGTCACCGGTGTCGGGAATGTAGTTATATTTGGTACCGTAGATGGTGTTATTGAAGCAGATGTGAACATAATCTGCGTCGGGACGGAAAGATTCTCTGGTGGTTTCGGGAATCCTGGAGAAGTTTTCCTCCTTGGAAGATGCGGCGGCAACCACATCGCCGTACTTCTGTGCTTCTTTAAAGGCCTTGGTGGAGAACTGACCGGAAAGGATATAATCGGCCTTGCCGCTGCCGTTCATGAGATTGAGAGGCACTGCGGCAAACTGGGTGGAAGCACCGCCCTGCAGAAACAAGACCTTATAGTTATCGGGAATGTTCATGATCTTGCGAAGGAGAGCCTCCGCGCTTTTGATGATCTCATCATAAAAAGCCGAGCGGTGACTCATCTCCATAACGGACATACCGCTGTCACCGTAGCAAACCATTTCGCTTGCCGCTTTTTCCAGCACGCTCAGAGGCAGCATGGACGGACCTGCAGAAAAATTGAAAACTCTTTTCATAATATAATCACCTCTTGGAATTTGTCGCTATAAAAAAATATAGTCTTATTTCATTATATTACTATCTTCATAACTTGTCAATGACCACATATTCATAAAAATCTATCGATATTTTTATGACTTTTGCGCGAAAATTGACAAATAATAACATATTTTGTCTAAACTAACTAAAAATTTAACCCGGATTTCACGCAGACGAAAAGAGCTTGCGGCGCCCTTGACTTGACCGGGCAAATGATGTATGATAAAAAAGCAGAGGGTACTGATTATTGGGATCAGAGGACTGCTCAGCGGTGATGCGGCACTGAAGCTCATTCGCAATAATGAAGATACCTCTTTGCGATTGTTGCAGGGCAACTTGTCAAAAGCAATAAAAAATCCCCGAAAAGCCTGTAAGATAAGGCTTTCGAGGACAATGCTGTGGTGATCCATCGGAGATTCGAACTCCGGACACCTTGATTAAAAGTCAAGTGCTCTGCCAACTGAGCTAATGGATCATTTTTAACAGCGTTCATTATTTTACCCTATAGATCGGAAAAAGTCAAGCCCTTTAATCAAAATAGTTAAAAATCTTTGCAAAAAGGTGATATTATGATCATTCGGAATGTTAGATATGTAAACAGCGACTTTCAGTTCACGACGGGCGATATCGCCGTCTGCGACGGCAAATTTTGCCGTGAAGCAGCTCCCGACGATAAGGAGATCCTGGGCATGACCGGCCTCACGGCTCTGCCCGGCTTCGTGGATATTCACTCCCACGGCGGCAGCGGCTGTGATTTCTGCGACGGGAAGGAGGAATCCCTCTCGGTACTCTCCCGTCACTATGCCCGCCACGGCGTCACTTCTCTTTGCCCCACGACCATGACTTTCCCCTATGACAAGATCGAAACTGTACTTCGAGCCGTGGAGGCTTTCAAGGGCAGAGAGCCCGGTGCCTATTTTCACGGAATCAACATGGAGGGGCCTTTCATCTCCAAGAAAAAATGCGGCGCACAGGATCCGCAGTTTGCCGTAGCGCCCGACGCGGATTTTCTGCGGAAAATGCAAAAGATCACGGAAATTTCTCTGGTGGATGTTGCTCCTGAAACCGAGGGTGCCTGTGACTTTGCCCGGCAGGTGAAAGACAGCGTAACGGTCTCCCTGGCCCACACCAACGCTGACTATGACTGTGCCATAGCCGCCATCGACAGCGGGTTTTCTCACGCCACCCACTTTCTCAACGCTATGACGCCTTTCCTCAGCCGGGCTCCCGGTGTGGCCGGCGCCGTCCTGGAAAGTGACAGCGTGACAGCCGAGCTGATCTGCGACGGCTACCATCTCGCTCCGGCAACGCTGCGGATTCTTTTCAAGCTCCTGGGCGACAACAGAACAGTGGTCATCAGTGACTCCATGTCCAGTGCTGACTGTCCCGACGGAGATTATGTCCTCGGCGGACAGAAGGTGATTGTCAGCGGCGGAAAAGCCCACCTGGCTGACGGCACCATTGCCGGCAGCACCACCAACCTCTTTGATGAATTTCAGAACCTGCTCTCTTTCGGTGTCCCCTTCCTGTCTGCGCTGAAAAGCTGCACCATCAACCCTGCCCGGGTGATCGGAAAAGACAACATTTGCGGTAGCATAGCGCCGGGGAAAAACGCCGATCTTCTGATCGTTGACGAAGATATGAACCTACGCCGCGTGATGATCAGGGGTAAATTCATTGACCTGTAACCGAGTCAATTTTCACGGAATTGATTGCATTATTCTGCTCTATGTGCTATGATTGAACGGAAAAGAAAGGATATGATGGATCAAATGAAATATGCAGTTGTACTTTATGACGGAATGGCTGATTATCCCGTTCCGGCACTCGGCGGCAAAACGCCGATGATGTGTGCCAAAAAGCCGATATTCGACTCTCTCGGAAAAAAAGGTGAAGTGGGTCTTGTCAGAACCGTACCGGATTCTCTCAAGCCCGGCAGTGATGTGGCCAATATGAGCGTAATGGGCTTTGATCCCCTGAAATACTATACCGGCCGGTCCCCCTTAGAGGCGGTCAGCATCGGCGTCAAACTGCGCGACGACGATGTCACGCTCCGCTGCAATCTCGTCACCCTCTCCGACGAGGAAAACTATGGTGACAAGACCATGGTGGATTATTCCGCCGGCGACATCAGCTCTGCGGAAGCAGCCGAGCTGATCAAAGCCGTTCAGGAGGCTTTCGGCAGTGAAAAATATGCTTATTACAGCGGTGTCAGCTACCGTCACTGTCTGGTGGTACACGGCGGAACTGTGGAATTAGGCTCCATGACCCCGCCCCACGACATCAGCGGACGGGTCATCGGCGAATATCTCAGCCGTCACGAGAACGCCCGCGAGCTCATCGAAATGATGAAAAAGAGCTATGAGGTGCTGAAAGATCACCCCGTCAACCGCAAAAGAATGGCCGAGGGCAAGCGTCCGGGTAACTCCATTTGGCTCTGGGGCGAGGGAAAGAAACCGATCCTCCCCTCTTTTGAAGAGCTTTACGGTCTGAAAGGCTCCGTGATTTCCGCTGTGGATCTGCTCAAGGGCATCGGCCTGAGCGCGAAGATGTCTGTACCGGAGGTCGAGGGCGCAACCGGCTATATCGACACCAACTTCGAGGGCAAGGCACGCTGCGCCGCCGAAGAACTTCAAAAAGGCAGTGACTTCGTCTATATCCACATCGAAGCACCCGATGAATGCGGCCACCGCAACGAGCCCGAAAACAAGGTGCGTTCCATTGAGCTCATCGACGAAAAGGTTCTGCCCATTCTGCTGGAGGCTCTGGAGCAATATGACGACTACAAGATCATGATTCTGCCGGATCACCCGACGCCCATCGTCACCAAAACCCACGCCCGTGATCCCGTCCCCTTTATGATCTATCAAAAGTCCCGTCCTTTCGGCGGTGTCGACACCGTCAACGAGGAGACGGCGAAGCAACAGGGCGTTTTCTATGAGACCGGCTGTGAACTGATGAAACATTTTCTCGGAGAATAAAAAAGATTACCCTTTCAGGCGTTTACTGAAAGGGTAATTTTTTGGTTTATTATTCGAGGATAAGGTCAAATATTCGGTGGGCGGCGTCGAGCTTGCTCATTCTCTCAAGCTCCGTCTCTTTTTCCGCGGTAATAACCGTGAGAATATTGGTGTCCGTGCCGAAGCCTGCACCCTCGGTGCGCAGAGAATTGGCGCAGATCATGTCGCAGTGTTTTTTCAGCAGTTTTGCCCGGGAATTTTCCAGCACATGATCGGTCTCCATGGAAAAGCCGCAGATAAACTGTCCGTCTTTTTTGTGTTCACCCAAATATTGCAGGATATCCCGGGTCCGTTTCAGTTCAACGGACAGCTCACCGTCCTTTTTCTTGAGCTTGCTGTCGGCAACTGTGACAGGCGTATAATCGGAAACGGCGGCGGCCTTGATGATGATATCCTGGCTGTCCATTTCCCGGGTCACGGCGCGGAACATATCCTCGGCGCTGACCACATCGACAGTCCTGACAAACATCGGCGCTTCCACCTCCGTGTGGGCCTTGACAAGGGTGACATCGGCGCCGCGCAGCATAGCCGCCCTTGCCAGTGCCACACCCATCTTTCCGCTGGAGTGATTGGTGATAAAACGCACGGGATCAATGGCCTCTCTGGTGGCGCCGGCGGTGACGAGAACCTTTTTGCCGGCAAGATCCTTTTCGCAGGCGATCTCACGGAGAATGTATTCCAGTAACACCTTTTCCTCCGGCATTCTTCCGTCCCCGATGTCGCCGTTGGCCAGCATTCCCCTGTCCGGCTCCACGATCTCGTAGCCGTAATGTCTGAGCTTTTCAATATTATCCTGCACGATGGGATTGTGGAACATATTGTGATTCATGGCCGGGGCAACAATCTTCTTGCAGGGACAGGCCATGACGGTGGTGGTCAGCATATCGTCGGCAATGCCGCCGGCGATCTTGCCGATGACATTGGCAGAGGCAGGCGCCACCAGGACAACATCCGCCTGCTTGGCCAGCGCTACATGCTCCACGCTATACTGAAAATTGCGGTCAAAGGTATCAATCAGGCACTTGTTTCCGGTGATCGTCTCAAAGGTGATGGAATTGATGAAGTTTTCGGCGTTGCGGGTCATCATTACCGTCACATTGCAGTGCAGCTTTTTCAGCATACGGGCAAGGTTTGCGATTTTATAGGCGGCGATGCTGCCGCTGACAGCAAGGACTGCGGTTTTGTTTTGAAGCACGGCTACTTTCCACGGGACAAGTTGTCCCTTTCCTTTCCAAATTGATAATTATCATGGATATTTTATGCAATAACTGTATATTTACTTTTAAATTATAACACAAATATGGTTGAAAAGATATATACAATCGAAAAAAAATATGGTATACTGTGGCTGTATTGATCCTTTAAGCACTTATTGAGCAGAGTGTGAGGGAGGACAATAACAAATGAAGGAGGTCATTCACTATGAGAAATGACAAAGAAAATGTTAAAAAGCTCACCATCCTGGGACTTCTGACAGCCGTTATGCTGATCTTCGCCATGACGCCTCTCGGATATCTCAACATCGGCCCTCTTGCCATCACGCTGAATGTGATCCCGCTGGGTATTGCCGCAGTGGCCCTGGGTCCCGTTGGCGGCGCTGTCATCGGCGCGGTTTTCGGCATCACCAGCTTCCTGCAGTGCATCGGCGTCGGCGGCGTCAGCGCAATGGGTGCGGTTCTTTTTGAGATCAGCCCCGTGCTTGCTTTCATTCAGAGATTCGTTCCCCGTGTTCTGGTCGGACTGATCATCGGCTTTATTTTCAACGCTATGAAAAAAAGAACCAATGTCAAGCTCGCCTGCTTTGTGACGGGATTTTTGGCCGCTTTTCTGAACACCGTACTTTTCATGAGCGCTCTGATCCTGCTTTTCGGCAAAACCGACTATGTTCAGGAGCTGATCGCCGGCAGAAACATCATCGTTTTCATCTGTACTTTCGTTGGCATCAACGCCGTATTTGAAATGATCGCTTCTACCCTCGTCACCGGAGCTGTCGGTTCTGCTCTTTACAGAGCCAAGGTTCTGAAATAAAATCAATCTTTTCTTTTTGCAGGAGTGGCACTATGATTTTAGCAATAGACATCGGCAACACAAATATCGTTTTAGGCTGCATTGACGGCGAAGAGATTCTCTTCCGTGAGAGGATATCCACCAATCAGACCGCCACGGTGCTGGAATATGCCGCCATGGTGAAAACCGCACTGGAAATGAACGGCATCGAAAACAGCCGTATCGACGGCGCCATCATTTCCTCCGTGGTACCGGCAGTCACCGGCACCATGAAAAAGGCTCTGCATAAACTCTTCGGCATCGAGACCATGGTCATTGGTCCGGGGCTCAAGACAGGACTGAGCATTGTGATTGATAATCCCAGTCAGCTGGGCAGCGACCTGGTGGTCGACGCCGTGGCCGGCATCAACGAATATCCGGCGCCGATGATCATTATTGACATGGGCACCGCAACCACCCTGTCGGTCGTTGACAGTGAGCGCCGCTACCGCGGCGGCATGATCGTTCCCGGTCTTGCCGTTGCTCACGATGCGCTGATCAGCAAAACCTCTCAACTGAGCAAAATTGCCTTTGAGGCACCGAAAAAGGTCATCGGCACCAACACCATCGACTGCATCAAAAGCGGTCTGCTTTACGGTAACGCCGGCACCATTGACGGTCTCATCGAGAGAATCAATGAAGAACTGGGAGAGAAGTGCACCGTTATTGCCACAGGCGGTCTCGCCCCGGTGATCATTCCCCTGTGTAAAAGTGAAATCATCATTGACGACGATCTGCTGCTCAAGGGCCTGCTGGCGATCTACAAAAAGAACGCGAAAGTATAACATCAAAATGTAAAAGATCAAATTGCTCTTGCTATAAAACAGAAAAAGAGCGACAGGGTATCAAAGCCTTGTCGCTCATCTTTTATGTCTTTTTTCTGCCTGTCAGGCATCTATGTACGCCTTTTGACGGACAAAAAAGGCTTTCGTCTTTTTAGTCCTTGGTGGCCTCATCAATGTGGGACAGGAAGAATTCCTCTCTCTCCGGCGTATTGATCACCGTTACGGGTTTGATCTGATTGAGCACCTTGCCCTGCTTTTTGAGCATTTCTCTGTAGTCGGCATAGGTGTCTTTTTTCAGGAAGCAAACCTTCGGTGCGGCCAGCATACCCCAGCGGCGATATTTGAAATACTTCTCGTTGCTCTCGCAGAGGAACTCATTGAGGGTGTCCTCGATCTGCGGAATCATGTCGTAAGAGATATCGCCCTCAGGCTCTGCCAGAAGCATATAGCGGACAGGATCCACATTGGTGTCGGCATAGAAGCTGTAACCCTTAAAGGAAATGCCCAGCTTTTCCTGTGTTTTCACCGCTGCCCAGTCAACCATCTGTGTGGTGGTCTTCTCATTGGCAATATTCATGGCCAGGTTGTTTCTGTAAAGGAACTCAACCTTCGGCGTCTTGTTGTAATATCCCGTTACACGGACAACATCCTCGATCTTATAGCGGTAAAGTCCGGAGAAATTCGTAACGACAAGCTCATAGTCCTTGCCGACCTCGATCTCGCCGATGGTGAGAGGTCTCTCGCAGTCGGGATCGTCAACGGGGATAAACTCGAAGAAAAGAGATCTCGGCAGAAGAACATAGTCATTGACATTCAGCTCAACGGGCATGGCCATATATCCCTCGGCAGCCGCATAACCCATGTTATGAATGGGGGCGTCACCGATATACTTTCTGAGCTTCTGCACATAGAACTTCAGGTTGGAACCGACCATACCGTAGCTCCAGACGAAGTCCGGCCAGATTCTCGGGGCAATGGGCGTATCAAAGCCCTTTCTGCACTCTCTTCTGATCTCTTCTGCGCGCTCGGGCATGGGCTTGAATTTCTTCTCCCACTTCTTGCGCAGATCGTCGGGACATTTGACGCTGGGATCGATGGTACCCTTTTCGATATCGTCGCAGACCATCTCCCAGTTATGCTCGAAGTAATCGAACATCGTTGTCAGCAGGGTGACAACCATGGAACCGAGGTAGGTAAGATCGCGTCTCTGCAGAGCGAAACGCAGATGGAAGTAGGAGGAATCCACGGCTTCCTCGTTTTCGGGATAGAGAAAATCGTTGGGGGTGGTCATGAAAAATTTTGAAATCGGCTTGAGGTAAGTGAAAGGAACCTGTCCGGCGCCGTTACACATCTTGCCGTCTTTCATCTCATGGCCGGTGAGGATAACCGCGACGGGACCCACCTGTTTGGGGAACTTCATGCCGTTTTTCTTGAACCATTTGGCGGCGCAGGCCGGTGTGGCGGCAAAGCCCATGGACTGCATATTAAAGATATCCTTGGCGGATTTGGGAAGAACTTTCGGTTTGCCAACGGAGCCGGAGGAAGAGCAGTAGCGGACACATTTGGCAGCCATCATCAGATTGCTCTCACCGTTGAGCATACGCTCAACATATTCATCATAATCCTCATAGGTGGTGAGAGGAACGATTCTCTGAAAATCAGCCACAGAATGAACATTCTTAAAGCCGATTTTTCTGCCGTATTCCGTGTCCTTATTCTTGTCCATAATCTGAAGAAGAATTTTTTCCTGTGTTTCCACAGGGACGGATGTAAAATGATTGACTCCCTTGAAAACCATGTTTCCAAGCATAACTCCTAAATCGGAAAGTGCCATAATTCTCAACCTTTCTAAATATATTTTACTTCTGTTCGCTTAATGTTTTCTATTATGCGTTGACGGTCTCGTCAATGTGAGACAGGAAGAATTCCTCTCTCTCCGGCGTATTGATCACCGTTACGGGCTTGATCTGATTGAGGACCTTGCCCTGCTTTTTGAGCATTTCTCTGTAGTCGGCATAGGTGTCCTTTTTCAGGAAGCAAACCTTCGGTGCGGCCAGCATACCCCAGCGGCGATACTTGAAATATTTCTCGTTACTCTCGCAGAGGAACTCATTGAGGGCGTCCTCGATCTGCGGAATGAGCTTGGGATCAATATCACCCTCGGGCTCTGCCAGAAGCATATAGCGAACGGGATCCACGCTGTGATCAGGATAGAAGCTGTAGCCCTTGAAAGAAATGCCCAACTTTTCCTGAGTTTTGGCCGCCGCCCAGTCGACCATCTGTGTGGTGGTCTTTTCGTTAGCGATGTTCATGGCCAGATTGTTTCTGTAAAGGAACTCGACCTTCGGTGTTCTCTTGTAATAGCCTGTGACGCGGACAACATCCTCGATCTTATAACGGTAAAGTCCGGAACGGTTGGTGACCACCAGCTCATATTCCTTGCCAACCTCGATCTGATCCATAGTCAGAATCTTATCGGGATCGTCCATGGGAATAAACTCAAAGAAAACAGACTGGGGAAGAAGAACATAGTCATTGACATTGAGCTCAACGGGCAGAGCCATGTAGCCCTCAGCAGCCGCATAACCCATATTGTGAATGGGAGCGTCGCCGATATACTTTCTGAGCTTCTGCACATAGAACTTCAGGTTGGAACCGACCATACCGTAGGCCCAGACGAAGTCCGGCCAGATTCTCGGTGCGATGGGTGATGAAAAAGTAGTTGAAATTGAAATGGAACGTTTAAGAACTTTTACGAATCATCCATTCAAGGTGATCAGTGACAGTCAGATGATTGAACTACAGGACAGTATTAAGAAATATGG
>JAQXMV010000119.1 GCA_029013165.1 Oscillospiraceae bacterium
AGATCATTGTAATTCTGACCCTTGATAAACTCAATGGCGGCTCTGGCACCGAGGTAGGAACCACCGATACCGATGACGATGAGCACTTCGCTGTTGGCCTTGATTTTTGCGGCCGCTGCTTTGATTCGGGCAAATTCTTCCTTGTCGTAGTCCACGGGAAGATCTACCCAACCGGTAAAGTCACTGCCGGCACCGCTTTTATTGTGAAGAGCCTCATGGGCCTTGATGATCTTGGCCTGATAAGAAGCGATTTCTTCATCGCTTACAAACTGTGAGACATACTTTTTTGTTACTTTTGTTGACATATGAACTGGCACCTCTAAAAAACTTTGTTAGCCCTGACAGAGCAGGACTGTTCAGATCTATTTTTTGTATTTTAATACAATTACATGCATTTGTCAAGCAAATTAACTGAATAGGGTGAAAAGGCCGCCTGTTTTATGGCAAAACGGCCGACAGCGTCCGTACAAAAAACAGCGTCCTCACTACGCACGAGAAAAAATCTCCGCCCGAGCAAAACGGGCGGAGGTTCCTATTATTTTGTATGCAGTCTGATGGCGGTAACCGAATACATCGGCACCGTGTAATTGAATGAGCTGCCGAAACCGCTGACGGTGAATTCCTTCATGACGCAGTCTTCCTCGGCACCGAGTATGTTGTCATTGGCGAGGCTGTCACCGGCCACCTGAGCAACATCAGCCACGCTGTCCACGGCAATGCTGTCTCCCAGATCAACGGCAAAAACTCTGCTGCTGCCGGTCGTATTCACGAGCTTGATGATGATATCGCCGGTCTCCTCGTCGAGACTGACCACCTGATAGCTTTCGGCTTCGCAGTAAGTGGCGGTGTCAATATTGAAGTATTCCACACCATCGATGTAACCTCTTGCCTTTGTGCCGTCAACCACGATCTGGAGCTTATAGGTACGGTTCTTTTCGACAGTGAAATCCTTCACGGTTCCCGGGAGCTGACCGCTTTTGCCGCCGTCGATGACGCTCTGAACACAGGAAACCGTATTATGCCAGCCGCCGATATTCCAGAAATAGTAATTATCGCTGTCCTTGACGGCAAAAGGAATGATGAAACCCTCATCGCCTTTCACCTTTTTGGCATCAATGGTGTAGGTATAGTTGGTCCAGTTCTCATTGCCGTAGAAAGTCACCGCACCCTTTAAATTATCACTCATCCAGGTGTCGGTCTGGCGCAGCTTACCCAGACAGATTTTCCATTCGCCGCTTGTGGGCTCTGTCCAGTCCCACCAGCGGTTATCAACGGTGAAGTTCTCCTTGGCCAGCGTTCTGCCGGTTTTATTGTCCGTTACTTTCAGATTATCAAAGGCCGCGGCGGTATACCATGTACCGACGCCGACCATACCTCTGAGATCCTCCTGCGGAATTTCCGCACCCTGAAGTTCAGAAGAAATGAGTTTATCTCCCACATTATTGCCGAAGAGCTTCTGCACATAGTAATTGACCGAGCCGGTGCTGAGATGATTATTGAACCAAATCAGATTTGGCGACCAGTGGGTAGCTGTCAGATTGCCGAAAAGCGGTGCATAAGCGGCCATCTTGACGATGTCGCCGTTGCGCTCGAGACCGGTCATATAGGCCGCCTCGGCAAGAGCCGCTTTCAGCGTATTGGAACGAGCCGCATATTCACCGAGGAAAACACCGATGCCTCCGCCATAGGGTGTATCGGTCATTTCGTCGGCATTTCTTCTGTAATTTTCCTCATCGTAATAGTCTGTGTGCTTCAGGAACCATTCGGGAGAATTGTAATAATGCTGATCTGTGGCTCCGGCAAACTCCTCAACGGACAGGCCGTGCTCATCCATATAATCTTTGGCATTGATATAGGACTTGATGTAGTTGCTGCTATTGGTGGCGTCGGCAGCGCCGGCGGAATAGATCAGCTCCAGTCCCTCATAAAGAGCAGGATTTTTGGCCTTTTCCTCGAGGAAACGCTCCAGGAAAGCCTCATACCTCTCGTAGTAATCCTCGCCCTCATTCTCGTTGCCGATGCAAATGTACTGTAATTCAAAAGGTTCGGGATGTCCGAGGGAAACTCTTACCTTACCCCAGGTGGTATCGGCGCCTCCGCGGCAGAATTCAACGAGATCCGGCAGATCCTGCAGATACCGGGCAAATTCCTCAGAGTCCATGGCCACAGGGCCTCTGCCTCTCATCTGACAGTAAAGGCCGCAGTTGAGGACGGGGACGCCCAGGGCGCCGATATCCTCCGCCAACTGGAAATACTCGTAAAAGCCGAGACCGTAGCTCATATAACAGGGCATGGGGTCTTCTTCCACATCCATAGCCGTCCAGATATTGATACCGTAGGGTCTGGCGGCAACATCGCCGTATCTGCCCTCGAACTCCAGGGGAAGTCCGTCGGGGCCGGTGGCAATGGAATCCTTCCAGCTATAGGCCGTTTCACTGTCATAGCCCTCAATGACACAGCCGCCGGGGAAGCGCAAAAAAGCGGGAGAAAGTCCCTCTAATTTCTGCGCCAGATCTTTTCTCATGCCGTGACCTTTGTAGGTTTCCGGCATCATGGATATCATATCCAATGCGGCACGGCCGCCGTCAATCATCACCCGGAGATAAACCTCACTGCCGGCTGTGAGAGACGAGGTCAGCTTCAGCTCATATTTCTGCCAGCTTTCGCCGATAGAAGCGATTTCGCCTTTCGCGGCAGACTCTCCGCCGCAGACAATCTCCGCATAGACCTTTCCGCGATAGCCGTCAAGGGCCTTGGCGTAAAAGGACACAGTGTATTCCTCGCCGGCATCCACGGCCATACCCTCAAGGAAGCCGCGGTTCGCAACGCCGGCCGGTGTGCTGTCGGGATTTTCGATCACAAGGTAGTTTTGATTGTTGACATTGAGACAGCCCGTGCTGTCATCGGTCACCACCGTGAGTTCGCTGCCGCCAACCTTCGACCAGCCGTGGAGCTCATCTTCGGTGGCAAGACTGCCATACTCAAAGGAACGGTTGATCACCTTTTCGGCATAAAGACCACCGTCGGCGGCAAAATTGATATCCTCAAAAAAGATGCCGAAGAGCCTGTCGCCGATGTCTTTCGTTACGCTCTCGGGATCAATGGTAAGCCTGTAGTCAGCAACGGTTTCTCCGTCGTCATAGGCTGTGACGGTATTGTCCTGGGGCCGGGATTCGATCTTTTCCGTCTCCTCGGGAATAGTGATGATCGAAAGCGACACCAGCAAGGACAAAATGGCGGCGAAAATCTTTTTGAATAATGCGATAACCTTATACTGCATAAACATTTCCCCTCAAAAATTTTAGAGTAAAATTGTACAATAAAAGTCAAAAAAAGTCAAGAAATCATACCAGACTGTCGACAAATGCGCCCGAGCGCATAGTGATGGGTAACAGAAAGAACTCGGTTAAAATAATGGTTCTGCTTTGAATATCGTTTCAGGGACATGGTATCGAACCATGTCCCTGAAAATCACTATGCTTGCCGTTTTTTCTCGCTTGGAGTACCTATGTACGCCTGTCGCTCGAAGAAAACGGCATCGGCCATCATTTCTCGGCAGTCTCTCGGCTTGTCGAAAAATTCTTTTTCGACAAGTTTAGAAATCATACCGTGCCCTTGTAGAATCTGACGGTGAATTTCGCTCCGCCCTCATAGGCGTTTTCCGCCTTGATGGTTCCGTTCTGGTTATATATAATGCTTCTCGCCAGAGCAAGACCGATGCCAAAGCTCTCCTTGGTATTATTCTTTCCTTTATAGAACCGATCGAAGATATGGGGCAGCTCCTCTTCGTCAAAGCCACTGCCGGTATCTCTGACAATGATCTCCGTGTAAATGGGCGTCTGGGTACAGCTGACGGTTATTTCGCCGTTTTCCGGCGTGTGCTCCATGGCGTTTTTCAGGATATTGCCAAAGGCTTCCGCCGACCACTCAATGTCGCCCATATAGTATTCTTCGCCCACCTCGATATGGAGTTGCTGATTTCGGATATCCATGGGTATGAGAATGGACTGAGCGGAACGCTCGATGAGACTGCGTACACTGACTTTTTCGCGCTCAAACTCAATGGTTCCCGCGTCGATTTTGGATATTTTCAGCAGAGCTGTCACCAGACCGTCCATCCGCATAATCAGCGAGCTCAGCTCACGCAGCAGCTCGCTTCGTCTTTCCGGTGTGATGTCGGGTTTCTGCAGCAAGGTCAGAATCAGGTTAATGCTCGTCAGCGGCGTACGGATCTGATGGGAAATATCCGCAATGGAATCCGAAAGATAAAGTCTTTCATTTTTCAGCGCTTCGTTCTGACTTTTGAGGTGCAAAAGCAGTTTTTGGATCTCATTTTCAAGGATCGACAGTTCCCCCTCACAGAAACTGTTGAGGGTCAATCCCTTTTCGCCCAACAGAATCCGATTGAGCTTATTGGTCATTTCGGTGACGGCCAGATATCTGCGCCGGGCGCGCAGATAAAAAGCCAGTATATACACCAGCCCCACCGCGAAAACAAAGGCGCACAGCTTCCAGCTGAAAAGCGCCGTCAGCAAAGTGGAAACAATCTCAATGACAGCCAGCAGGATCATGCTGCGCCTGGTGTCTTTATTATTCATGATACTCATCTCATTCGTCACCCAACCGATAGCCGATTCCTCTGACCGTGAGGATAATTTTCGGATTCTGAGGATCGTCCTCGATTTTATTTCTCAGGCGCTTGATATAGACCGTCAAGGTGTTGTCGCCCACAAAATCCCCTGCAACATCCCATATTTCATTGAGCAACCGACTGCGCGTCAGAACCGCCTTGGGATTATTGATGAAAACCAGCAGCAGCTTATACTCCAGTGCGGAAAGAAAAACCTCCCGTCCGTCCTTCATCACCGAGGCCTTGTCCAGATCCACGGTCACATTTCCCCTGACAATGACATTCATGGCGGCACTGCTGCGGCGAAGCACTGACCGGATTCTGGAAATCAGCTCCCGGGGTCTGTAGGGCTTCTCGATATAATCATCCGCACCCATGTCCAGCCCCATGACCACACTGTATTCGTCAGCCGAGGCCGTGAGAAAAATAATCGGCGCCGCGCTCAGCTCCTTGGCCGCGGCACAGACGGCAAAGCCGTTGCCGTCAGGCAAAAGAACATCCAAAAGGATCAGATCATAGCTTTCGTTTTTCAGTTTCTCGATGGCCTGACTGCAATTCACGGCAGCTTCCGCCGCAAAGCCCTCACTGCTCAGCAGTTCACAGAGATTTTTCACAATGGCGTTATCATCTTCCACGACAAGTATTTTTGGCATTGTTTTCATAACCCCCTTTATCACTTTGATTATATATTTTTGTCGCCCGATAATCAAGTAATATTACGGAACTGTCAGATAAAACTATGCGGCAGGGCCAAATGGCCCTGCCGCATAGACTGTCGATAAATGCGCCCGAGCGCATAGTGATATATGACAGGAAAAATCTGGATAAAATTATTAATCTGCTTTCATTATTCTTTCGTCGACATGGTGTCGAACCATGTCGACGAAAATCACTATGCTTT
>JAQXMV010000120.1 GCA_029013165.1 Oscillospiraceae bacterium
TATGTTCGCTCCATGAAAGAAGCGGTCTTGTCAGCGGAATAAAACCAAAAAAATTCCCGCCCTCGTGCAGTGTGAAACTGCGTAAGGCGGGATTTTTTGCTTACAGATGATAAAGATTGTCGTTTTCGTATTCCGGCTCACTGGTGAGATGGATTCCCAGCTTTCTGCAGATCATCGAATCGACGCTGGAGGGGATGACGGAAATGTGAGCCTCACAGTCTTTCAGCTCCGGCAGACAGCGCAGAACGCTGGCGGCGTTCTCATCGGTGGCGGCGCTGACCGAGAGAGCCACGAGGACTTCGTCCACATGAAGTCTCGGGTTTTTGCTGCCGAGATAATTGACTTTGAGATTCTGAACCGGCTCGATCAGATCCGAGGGCAGTAAGAGCATACTGTCATCAAGGCCGGCCAGTGCTTTCAGGGCATTGAGCACCGCCGCAGAAGAACAGCCGAGAAGATCCTTTGTCTTGCCGGTGACGATTCTGCCGTCATGGAGCTTGATGGCCGCAGCCGGTGCGCCGGTTTCTTCCTGCAGGGCATTGGCCGCCGTGGCCACATCTCTGTCCTTGATGCTGATTCCTGCCTTGTTCATCAGCAGGAGAATTTTTTCGGTCTCCTTGGCTGTGTCGGCGCCGTGGCGCGCGTCGCAGAGGGAAACATAATATCTGCGCAGAATTTCCTGATTGGCGGCTTCGCGGACGACAGCGTCGTCGGTGATACAGTTTCCTGCCATGTTGACGCCCATGTCTGTGGGGGACTTATAGGGGCAGGAGCCGTAGATGTTGGTGAAAATCGCCTTGAGCACGGGGAAAATTTCCACATCACGGTTGTAGTTGACCGTTGCCTTGCCGTAGGCCTCCAGATGGAAGGGGTCGATCATGTTCATATCGTTGAGATCCGCTGTGGCGGCTTCGTAGGCCAGGTTGACCGGATGATTCAGGGGAAGATTCCATATGGGGAAAGTCTCAAACTTGGCATATCCGGCCGCAATGCCGCGCTTATGCTCATGATAAAGCTGAGAAAGACAGGTGGCCATTTTTCCGCTGCCGGGTCCCGGCGCCGTGACGACGACGATTTTTCTCTGGGTTTTGATATATTCGTTTTTGCCGTAGCCGTCCTCCGAGACAATGAGAGGAACATTGGAGGGATAGCCGGCAATGCGATAGTGGGTAAAGACCTCAACGCCCAGCTTGCGCAGATTTTCTTTGAATTTATCGGCGGAGCTCTGACCGTCATACTGCGTGATGACCACGGAACCGACATAAAGCCCCACACTGCGGAAAAGGTCGATGAGCCTGAGAACCTCTTTGTCGTAGGAAATATTGAGATCGCGGCGCAGCTTTTTTTCTTCGATGGCCTTTGCACTGACGGAAATCACGATTTCCGCTTCGTCTTTCAACTGGAGCAGCATTTTCAGCTTGCTGTCCGGCTGAAAGCCCGGAAGCACTCGGGCGGCGTGATGATCGTCAAAGAGCTTGCCGCCGAACTCCAGATACAGCTTGCCGCCGAACTGGGAAAGCCTTTGCCTGATGTGCTGAGACTGTGTGCTGATATATTTGTCATTGTCAAAGCCTGTTTTCTTCACTTTTATTCCTCCGTCAGTAAAAACTCCACGGACTAATATATCACAAATTTTCCGTCTTTTCAACAGAAAATGTGTACATTAGCGATTATTTTATGTATAATGACAGACAGAAGATCCGAGAAGGGGAGTGTTTTCTTTGAAAAAAGACAAAGGTTCTGTCGGGGTGCTTTATGCCAGGGCCTATGCTGTGATCGGGGACAGGACGCCTTTGAAAACGGACTGTGGCTTGCTCTGTGAGCGCCAATGTTGCCGGGGCGATGAAAAGACCGGTATGCTGCTGTTTCCGGGAGAGGAAACCGAGCTGGAGGTTGTTTTCGGCGAAAAGACCCGCCTTGCTCTCTGCACGGGAAACTGCCAAAGAGATAAGCGCCCTCTTTCCTGCAGAATATTTCCGTTCTTTCCGTATATAGATGAAAACGGGAGGATCAGCGCAAGAATTGATCCTCGGGCCAAGAGGCTGTGTCCTTTAGCGGCCTATTCCGACCGGATCCTTTTCGACAGAGTCTTTATCCGCCGCGTCAAAAGAGTGGGCGAGCTTCTTTCCCGCGATGGAGATTGCCGTGCATTCATGGAGGAGATCAGCCGAAATTTAGATTGTTATTATTCATTATTGGACTGAAAACGGTGATGCAACAGATCATTTCCCCGGTTTTTATGGAATTTCGATTGATTTTTATCTTGTTCTGATATATTTTTGTAACGAAGAAAGGCGGTGACCAACCGTGAATAAAATATCAAAAAATATCAAAAGACTCCGTGAGGGTTCGTCCCTGACACAGGAACAGCTTGCTTCAAAGCTCTTTATCACCAGGCAGGCAGTTTCCAGCTGGGAAAACGGCAGAACACAGCCGGATATTCAGATGCTCGCCAAACTCTCGGAGATTTTCGGCGTGAGCATGGAAGAACTGATTTACGGCAAAAAACGAAACACGGCACTCGAAAATGAAAAAGCAAGCTACAACGGAACACTGATGATTGTTTTTTCCGTCCTCGGTGCGCTGCTGGCAGGTACGGGTCTTATCCTGATTTTTGTCACTTTCTGGCAGGAAATGCCGATGTTTTTCAAGGGAATCCTTTCCTTTTTGCCTTTGGTTTTCGGTCAGTGTCTCGGCATTTTTACCGTGATGAAAAAGAGACATTCGCCCTCCTGGTGTGAGGGTGCAGGTGTGGTTTGGACGGCCGGTATCGCCGCGACCAACACCATGATTTATAATATTTTTATGCTCAATATCAACTGGTATACGGTGCTTCTGATCATTGCGCTGATGACCATACCCGTGCTGCTTCTTTTAGGCTCTGTGTCTCCCATGGCGGTTTATTATGCCTGTGCCGTGGTGTGGGGTGCGTATGGCGTGGCTTCTTCCGACGCAGTTGCTTCGGCTTTTGCCGCCGCTGTTTTGTTTGCCCTCGTTGCCGGGGGATATGTCTATTCCTGTCTGTTGCTTCGGAAAAATAGGGAAAGCATTACGGCCCGTGCTTCTCAGTGGGTCAGTGCCATGGCCGTCGTCGCTCTTGCGGTGGTTTATGCCATTTTCTCCGGAGAAGATGCGTGTGTAGTGCCTATAGTGGGCGCGGTCTTCATCAGCTTTTTTATCATCAGTCAGAAGCACGGCGATGCTGCTCTGCCCTACAGATGGTTTGGCATTCTCGGCACAGCCTTGACGCTTTTTGCTTGCAGTCTGATCCTTTTTGCTGACTATAAGCTGGAGTTTTCTGTTCAGTCAGTCGGCTGTTATGCTCTTGCGCTGGTGGTGATACTTTGCAGCCTCATCTATATAAAATTCCGCTTCGGTGACATTTTTACTGCGCTGATGACGGCGCTTTCGATATTGAGCCTTGCTGTTTACTGCGCCTTGGTGATTGTCAACCGGTACACGCCGGAAAGTGACAGTCACTATATCAGTGACGCACAACTGACACCCTATATGATTGCTCTGCGTATGATAGCTTTTGCCGCCTTTATCTTGATGATTGTTTCCGGCGGCCGGCAGATGAAGCTCTTCCCGATCAATGTCGGTTTTATTTCCGTTGCCGTTCTGACTTTCATCATCATCGCCGGATCGGATCTCGGCTTGCTGGGCAACGGTCTGGTGCTTCTGGCCTTTGGTGCGGTTATGCTCGTCATTAACCTGCGGATTTCCCGCGCCAAGCAGAAAGCACAGTTGCAGGCGGCCACAGAAAGCGAGGGAGAAGACAAATGAAAAACTCAAAATGGAAAATCATTCTGTGCGTGGTGATCATCATTCAGCTGATGATTCCCGGTGTGATGCTGGTTCATAACTACCGGATCTATTCCGACTGTGAAACGTCGGGCTTAGAGGTGAAGCTCAGGGTCAGTTCTGTTTATTTCTTTGAAGATTGGATTGATATTTCTACGCAGTATAACTACGCTTTCTCTCGCGGAGATAAGATCGGCATGACGAGAGACAGTGAGGGCTTTGCCCTTATGGAAAACCTGGAAAATCAAAAGATCCATACGATCTATTATTGTAAGGGGTCGTTTTTGCAGACAGTCGGGCAGGTTCAAAAGGACGATATTCTCTATGCCGGGAATATGACCGAGGAGCAGGCCAGAAAGCTGCTGAGCAAAAGCATCAACTGGAGCGGTAGTCTCCTGGATAACAGTTTTGATATAGGCTTTGATAATCCCGACGCCTATTTGCTCTGTAAGGTTTATCGCGGCGTCCTGATGCCGATAGCGCTTTACGCCGAGGATCAGCTGGTTTTTACCTTCAAATAAAGCAATAATTAATCGTATTCGGAAGATATTTAGAAGAAATTAAGGATTCTTACGAAAAAGTGACAATTTGTTAACAACTATTTACAAAGCCTGTAATTGAGTCTATAATACCAACTGCAGACATAAATCAAAGCGAAAGGTATTATTATTCTATTGTGAGGTATTTGTTATGACTGATACAATTACTAAAGGGCAGAGAGTTCAGCCGGCGTCATTGGAGCAGATCACTTTGGCAGAGACCTGTTTTTGGTGGGTAACAAGAGCTTTCCTTGTTGTTTGCGTGTTTCTGACGCCATCGGTTCCGCAGAAGATCTTTATTCTTCTGGCGATTCTTGTGACATTTGCCGTGGATATTTTTCACAGGCTTTTCGGGAAAATCCCTTTTTTCCGTTCTCTGAGCGATCATTTGCAGACGCTCGTGTGTGTGGCCGCTTTCTTCGGTGCCGGAATCGGCAAGGGCCTCGGTGTTCTGGCGGAGTTTCCCGACTATGACATTTTTTTACATATTCTTGCCGGCTTTGTGGGCGTTTTCTCCGGGTACTATATTGTGCAGGCTCTGAGGCCTGCGAAAAAGAAAAGCGACTTTACTTTTTCGGTGTTCTTCTCTCTGTGCTTTTCCGGTGCGCTGACTACACTGCGGGAGATTACAGAATTCTTCATTGATTTTTTCACCGGTAGGAGCCTGACGCGCTGTTATTTTATCAGTGACGATCATTGGTTTTTTCGCCTTTTTGGCTATGGAATGAGCCCCTATGAGCAAAGACCGCTTTTTGACACCGATGAGGATATGCTCATTTCTCTCGTGTTTTCTTTTATCAGCACAGGCATGCTTTATCTGGGCTTGCGCAGAAAAAACAGCGACCTCTTTCACACCGCCAAGGTGAAAACCGGTGCGGCTGTCAGCATCTCTCAGCGGATAAAAAATAAAATCGCCCTGGAGTATCAGAAGCTCATGGAAGAGACGACCGTCGGTGACAGACTCTTATGGTGGATGACTCGGGCGGCCATGATTTATGCTTTTTGCACGATGGAATCCCGTGCGGAAGCCAATCTGCTTCTGGCCAATCTCATCGGTACTTTCGGTATTTCCATTATTCATTTCATCGCACCTTCCAATTCTGCTCTGTGCCGTCTCAGCTATCGGACGCAGACCTATATTACCCTCATGGTTCTGATAGGATCCTATGCCGGAAACTATGTTTTCGTCTATGGTATCCTCGGCAGATATGATCTCTTTTTGCACTTTATTTCCGGTTTCTTCTGTGTTCTCGCCGGTTATCAGCTGGCACAGACTCTCATCAGGCCCGAAACGCGCCGTGATAATCTTCTGCTGGTCAGCTTCTCCATTTTCTTCTCATGGTTCATTATGTCGGTTCATGAAGTGACCGAATTTCTCGGCGACTTTATCTGGGGCACCTCCAACCAGGGCTTTTATTGGGGGCCCTCCGATGACAGTTTCTTCTTCAAACTCTTCGGAACCGGTGCCGGCAATAAGATGCTTTATTATCTTTTCGACACCATGTATGATATGCTGATTGCTTCGTCGTCGGCGATTATCATGACCCTTATCCTCTTTGTTTTTCTTGAGATCAGGCTCAGACAAAGAGAAAAATCTTACAAAACTGTTACCGAAAATCAGCCGGTAACCTGTTGACAAATTTTTCAAATCGTGTTACTATAACACCATGGTAAGCATATATATTCCTTTCTTAAAGGGGAGTAGCTCTTTGCTGCAAATCAACACACGCCTTTACGGCTGGTTTGCAGGCCAATGAAACGGCAGCAAGACCTTTAACGGAGCTCAGCTCTGTTAAAGGTCTTTTTTAAATGAATCGGGTTATTCTCTTTTTATTGTGAATAGAATATGCCAATAATAATATAAATATATCGGAGGTACGCTTTTCATGCGGCAGTGAACCTACCGAAAAAGAAAGGAAAAGACACTATGAAACACTATCTGCACTCTGCCGAAGAAGTTTTTCAAGAGGTTCAGTCCTCACCGGAAGGCATCTCTGAGTCCACGGCGCAGCAGCGTCTGGAGGAAAACGGCAAAAACAAGCTGAAAGAAGCCAAGAAAAAGTCCATCATTTCCCGCTTTGTTGATCAGCTCAAGGATCCCATGATCATCATTCTGATTGTTGCCGCTGTCATTTCTGCGGTGACGGAGTATTTTGAGTCCAGTGCCTCCGGCGGAAGATTTTTCCCCACGGATACGGTCATTATTTTAGCGGTTGTCATCATCAACGCCGTTTTAGGCGTCGTTCAGGAAAGTAAGGCCGAGGCGGCGATTGAAGCTCTGCAGGAAATGTCGGCCGCTACCTCTAAGGTGATACGCGGCGGAAAGCTCCTCAGCGTCAGGAGTGAAGATCTGGTTGTCGGCGATGTGGTTGTGCTGGAAGCCGGCGACGCCGTTCCTGCCGACTGCCGTATTTTTGAAAGCGCCAGCATGAAGATCGAGGAAGCCGCCCTCACGGGAGAATCCGTCCCTGTCGGCAAGATCATTTCCGTTCTCAATGGCGGTGAAAAGGACGAGGTTGCCCTGGGCGACAGAAAGAACATGGCCTATATGGGCTCCACGGTTGTTTTCGGTCGCGGCAAGGCCGTTGTCGTTGCCACGGGTATGGACACGGAGATGGGTAAGATTGCCGATGCGCTGGCGAAAGCCGAAGACGGTGAAACGCCCCTGCAGAAAAAGCTCAATCAGCTTTCCAAGGTTCTGACCTGGCTCGTTCTGGGTATCTGTATCTTTATTTTCGCTTTCCAGGTGATTTCCACCAAGCTCGGCGGCAATGCCATCAGCTTTGATCTCGTGCTTGCCTCCTTTATGACGGCGGTTTCTCTTGCCGTTGCGGCCATTCCTGAGGGCCTTGCCGCGGTGGTTACCGTGGTGCTTTCCATCGGCGTGACGAATATGTCCAAGAAAAACGCTATCATCAGAAAGCTCACGGCTGTGGAAACTCTCGGCTGTGCGCAGATCATCTGCTCCGATAAGACCGGCACTCTCACACAGAATAAGATGACCGTTGTGGATCATTACGGCGAGGACGAAGTCCTGATTGCCAAGGCTATGGCCCTTTGTTGCGACGCTGAATTTGACGATAAGGGCGAGGTCAAGGGTGAACCCACAGAAGCCGCTTTGGTCAGCTATGCCGATTCTCTCGGCTACAATAAAAACGATCTGGTTGATGATGCCCCCCGTATCGGAGAAGCACCCTTTGACTCCGGCAGAAAGATGATGTCCACCGTCCATCAGACTGCTGAGGGTATCGTGCAGTACACCAAGGGAGCCCCCGATGTGATCCTCGGCAAATGCACTCATGCTCTTGTCGACGGAGAGATCGTTCCTTTCACCGATGAACTGAAGAGTAAAGCTCTGAAAGATAATAAGCGTATGGCCGACAAGGCACTGCGTGTTCTTGCCGTTTCCATGAGAAAATATGACGTGGCTCCCACGGATTTTGTTCCCGAAAGCCTCGAAAAGGATCTTATCTTTATCGGTCTGACGGGTATGATTGATCCGGTTCGTCCCGAGGTCAAGGATGCGATTGTCGAGTGCCGCAGAGCCGGCATCACTCCCATTATGATCACCGGCGACCACAAGGACACGGCTGTGGCTATCGCCATGGAACTGGGCATTATCACAGATCCCAGTCACGCTATCACCGGCGCTGAGCTCAATGAGATCAGCGATGAGGATTTCGCGGAAAAAGTTACACAGTATCAGGTCTATGCCCGTGTTCAGCCTGAACATAAAACAAGAATCGTCAACGCATGGAAGGCGAGAGGAATGATCACCGCCATGACCGGTGACGGTGTCAATGACGCTCCCTCCATCAAGAGTGCCGATATCGGCATCGGCATGGGTATCACCGGCACCGATGTCACGAAGAATGTTGCCGACATGGTTTTGGCCGACGATAACTTTGCCACGATTGTCGGAGCTGTTTCCGAGGGCAGAAGAATTTACGACAATATCCGTAAAGCCATTCAGTTCCTTCTCGGTTCCAACCTCTCCGAGGTGCTTTCGATATTCATTGCGTCCATCATGAGCTTTACCATACTCAAGCCCGTTCATCTGCTTTTCATCAACCTTGTTACCGACTGCTTCCCGGCTCTTGCTCTCGGCTTTGAAAAGCCGGAGAGCGATATCATGGACAGAAAGCCGCGAAAGAGCACAGACGGCATCTTCTCCGGCGGCCTGGGAATTGACTGCGCCTATCAGGGTATACTGGTCACACTGCTGACGCTTGCCGCTTTCTTCATCGGTGAATTTCTTGAGACCGGACATTGGCAGTTCACCCACATCGCCAACTGTGAAGAGGGCATGACGATGGCGTTCCTGACCATGTCTATGTGTGAAATTTTCCACTCCTTTAATATGCGCTCCCAGAGAGGCTCTGTTCTCAGGATGTCTTTCGGCGAAAAGTCCCATAACGCTTTCCTTTATATTGCTATGGTGGCTTCTCTCGTTCTCACCACAACCATTATTGAAGTTCCCTTCCTTGCAGAGGCTTTCGGTTTTGTCAACCTCGATATCAGAGCCTATCTGATCTCTATTGCTCTTGCATTCTCGATTATTCCCATTGTTGAGATTATCAAGGCTTTCCAGAGAGCTGCAGCGAAGAAAAAGGCCGCATAAAGGTCAACTTATTATAAGGTATAACGACGACCGCGTTTTCGCGATCGTCGTTTACTTGAAGTGTGAATATGAATGAAAATGAACAAACACCCGGAACAGTTTTGATCTTTCAAAATTAATTATTCAAAACCTGTTGACAGAAGAACGAGAAAGTGATAATATAAACGAGCTTTCTGCGGAGAAGCAGGAAGCGAAAGAAGTCAATACATGAAAAAAGTCGAAAAAACTTCAAAAAAGGTATTGACAAAAGGAAGGGTATGTGATATACTCTTTAAGCTGTCTTGAGGGAGCTTGAAATCGAGAGCCC
>JAQXMV010000121.1 GCA_029013165.1 Oscillospiraceae bacterium
ATAGGCGAGGCGGCGAAAAAATACGGAAGTCAGTGCGTGGTTATTTCCGCCGACGTAAAAAGGGTAGGCGGCGAATTTCACGTATTTTCAAAGGGCGGACGCATAGATACCGGCATGGAGGCAATATCCTGGATAAAAAGATGTACCGAAGAGGGTGCCGGCGAGGTAGTGGTAAATTCCATTGACACCGACGGCGTGAAAAAAGGCTTTGACATTGAAATGCTCCGCGCCGTGCGCGAAGCCGTCAAGGTACCGGTCATCGCCTCCGGCGGAGCCGGCTGTGCCGAGGACTTTGTCACACTTTTCAGAGAGATCCCGGATATGGACGCGGGTCTTGCAGCTTCGATCTTCCACTTCGGCGAGGTGTCGATTCCCGAACTGAAAAAACTGCTGAAAGACAACGATATAAATGTGAGGTTATAACTATGACAGATTTTGATATCAAAAAGCTCAAATTTGACGATAAGGGACTGATCCCTGCCATTGTGGTGGACGCCGTGACAAAGAAAGTCCTCACCCTGGCCTATATGAACGAGGACAGCCTGCGCATTTCCATGGAAAAAGGGCTCACCTGCTTTTATTCCCGTTCCCGCCAGGAGCTCTGGCTCAAAGGCGAGACCAGCGGCAACTACCAGCACATCGTCTCCATCACCGCTGACTGCGACATGGACGCGCTGACCGTCATGGTGGAAAAGGACGGCCCTGCCTGCCATACCGGCAGTGATTCCTGTTTCACAAAAGAGATTTGGAAAAGCGACGAGCTCAGTGAGTTTTCTCTCGAGGGTCTTTATGCGCTCTTAAAAGACAGAAAGGAAACCCTGCCTGAAAATTCCTATACCACCTATCTTTTCCAGAAAGGCATTGACAAAATCCTCAAAAAGGTGGGCGAGGAATGTACCGAGGTCATCATCGCTGCCAAGGCCGACGACGAAAAGGAAACCATCTATGAAATCGCCGACCTTGCCTATCATGTTATGGTACTGATGAATCAAATGGGTATCAGTCTCGAGCAGGTACACAGGGAGCTTGCTTCACGCCATGTCATTGATCACAAAGTAAAACAGGAAAAAATGACCTAACCACTTGCAAAATTCGGAATATTGTGTTATCTTATTATTGCAAATGTAAATTGTGTATGAACACGACTTACATCACAAAAAATGCTGCGGCTCTCCGCAGAAAAAAGAAAGGTGAAAATCCAATGAACAAAACCATCAAAAAATCCGTTTCCCTGGTTCTTGCACTGATCATGCTCCTGTCGATGGGTCTTTCCGCCATGGCTCTGAATGTGATTCCCGCCGACGAGGCCAAGACCATCGCTATCGAAGATTCCCGTCTGACCGCAGATGAAATCGAAAGTGCCATTCCTTATCTTGATTCCAACCAATACCTTTACACCGTTGTTATCATCGCCCATTTCTCCGACAACAGCTACGCAAAGTATACCTACGAGATTAAAGCTGCTGACGGTACAATCTTCACCAAATCCGCCATCATGAATTACAATCCTCTGATCCCCTCTAATCCCAACGGTGTTCAAATGACGGCCAATTCTGCCGCAGAGATTGCTTACAAGGCTTTCCGTTATAACGCTTCAGAGGTTACCCTTTTAAGTGCAGAGCTTAAAGGCGACCTTTACAGCATCACCTTTGCTAAGGGTACAGAAGAGAAGAATTCATGCCTTGTTAATTCCTACACCGGCGAAATCACCGGCATGGAAACCATCGACTGCACTAAGAGCCCCGTTGACAGAGTGATACTCATTCTCCAAATTGTTATCACAATGATCAAGAATGTTATCGGAAACTTCACCAGCATCATTGGCTAAGTAACAGAAAGGTTCTCTTGACTACTCGGCAAATACCGAGTAGTCTTTTTTTTGTTTGTTTTGCACAATAGTGCCGATGAATTTGACGAATTTTATATAAAATATACCCTTTTTGTTGAAATGAAGCCGAAAGAGTGGTATACTAATAAACAAGAACAAATTCGAAGGGATCGAAAACCACCATGAAAAAAATACAAACAAAAATTATCATAGCCGTTGCCGTCATTGCGGTCATTGCCGTTGCCGTCGGTCTCGGCTTCGCACTGAATAAAAAGCCCGCCGAGGAGGCAACCACCGGCACAAGTGCTGTCGCCACCACAGAAGAAACACCCACCGTTTACATCAACCGTTTGACCGGTCTCGACAACCTCTCCCCTGCCGCCGCAGGCAAAAGACCCGTCGCCGTCATGATCAACAACATCAAGGCGTCTCTTCCCCAGTACGGCATTTATGACGCGGATATCATTCTGGAAACCCTGGTTGAGGGCGGCATTACAAGAATGATGGCTCTTTACGGCGACTACACGAAAATACCGAAGATCTGCTCTGTGAGAAGCTGCCGCTATTATTTCCCGATTTTCGCCCACGGCTTTGACGCTGTCTATTTTTGCTACGGCAGCAATGTCACGCTGGGCACACCCACGCTGAAGCGTCTGGGGATCGACTATTTTGACGGCAATCAAAACGGTGATCCTCTGGTTTTCGGCCGGGACAAGGAAAGACTGCAGAAATACAGCCGAGAGCACACCGCCTATGTGGACGGCACAAAGATTCCCGAGCTGCTGAAAAAATACTCCGTCAGAACCGATTATCTGGACGGCAAGGATGTCAATGTTTTCTCCTTCCGTTCCTCGGCTAAGGCCGTCGGTGACATGGTGGCCGATACCATCAAACTGCCCTACTCAAACTCTTATTACACCACCTTTACCTACAACACCAAAACCAAAACCTACTACAAAACCCACTGCGGCAATCCCCACATGGACACCGCGAAAAACAAACAGCTGAATTTCCGGAATGTCTTTGTTCTGGAAACCACCATCGGCAACTACAAGGGTTCGGCTCTGGTGGAAATGGACTGGACAGGCGGCACGGGATATTACATTTCCTGCGGAAAGGCGCAGCCGATCACTTGGAAGAAAGCTGACGAGGCCAGCAATTTCCAGTTCTTTGACGCCGAGGGAAAGACTCTGCAAGTCAATCCCGGCAAAAGTTACATTGGCGTGATCAGGAAAGATGTCACAAAGATCACTCAGAATCAGACCAACGGATAAGATTACGGCCGGCGCTGCGAAAGCAACGCCGGCCAGACTGTCGATAAATGCGCCCGAGCGCATAGAAACACAAATCAGGAAAAATCCGATCTTTAATCAGAGACTTCTTTGATTATTGTTTCAGCTCCATGGTATCGAACCATGGAGCTGAAAGGTTCTATGCTTGCCGTTTTTTCTCGCTTGGAGTACCTATGTACGCCTGTCGCTCGAAGAAAACGGCATCGACCATCATTTCTCGGCAGTCTCCAGCTTGTCGAAATTTTTTTCGACAAGCTGAGCCGGCGCCGCGAAAGCAACGCCGGCCACAATTATTTTTTCAGTTCATAGAATACCAGCGGCACACCGTCTATTTCCTTTTCGCCCTTCAGACGGTAATGAAGAGAGTGGTCAAAGGGAATTTCCTTCATGCCGATTTTTTGCATGACCCGACCGCTGCCGATATTATCACGGATATGACAGCTCTCCAGACGGTTGAAGCCGACCTCGTAAAAGAGAAAATCCCGGACGGCTCCGGCAGCCTCGGTCATAATCCCACGGTTCCAGTAGGTGCTGTCGATCTGCCAGCCCAGCAGAGCTGTATCCTCAACCTGAGCGACAACATCAATATTGCCGATCACTCTGCCGTCAAAAACGATCGCCCAGTTATAGCGGTCACGGCGGCGATCCTGCCGCGCCCACATTTTGCAGAGTGTTTTCGTCTCGTCGATGCTCTGATGCACAGACCACGACACATATCGCGCCACTTCGGGCTTGGAGGTATACCGATACATATCCCGATAATCCCCTCTTTTGACCTTACGAAGCGTCAGCCTTTCGGTTTGGATTTTTTGACTACCCTTGTGTTTCAACATCTTTCATCATCCTTTCTCAGGGTAGAGTGAAAACTATACTCCGAACTCAGTTTTTTATCGAAATATACTTTTTAACCTAAAAAAATACCGGCGAAGTGAATCGCCGGTATCATAAGCAAGAGTATAAGAGTCAAGGAGATTTATACACACCGCAAAGAACACAGCGAAACAGCCCTATATCCCATGGACATACGGTAAAGTCTAT
>JAQXMV010000122.1 GCA_029013165.1 Oscillospiraceae bacterium
CTTCTCGGCACACCGAGGACCTCATAGGGATCTCTCATTTTTATTCTTTCCTTTCAGTAGTTGATTCATCGTCACATACATTCCGTCAAAAATGATATTCTCAACAATCGGTTCAAGACTTTTGTTTTTGATGTTGTCATAGGCTTCGCCCGCCATGGCACAGCTCATATTCATTGTGCCCCTGATTTCCTCTTTCTCTTCATCGGTCAGGGCATCTTTCCCCGCACGGGAATATTTGCACAGGAAAACATTATAGCTGCCGGTCTTGCGATCCTTATCCATGTCGTCCAAAGCGTCGGCAAGATAGACGAACTTACCGATGCCGTAACCGAAGCGGTAAATCTTTCCGTCGCCGTCGGGCAAACCGTAGGCCATGATCTTTCCCAGTGCCGACGCACTTTCGTGGGCGGCCATATCCGCTGACGCGGTTCGGGAATTCTCATTTTTTCTTTGATTTTCCATAGCTTGCGCTATGATGGCGCACACTTCACCGTACATGGCCTTAGCTTTTTTGAATTTCAAAAAAGCGTAAGGCAAAATCAGATACATAGCAAGTCTTTTCCAAAAGGAACCGTCGGCAATATTATCCCTGACTTTATAATAAAACATCATCATAGAAACGGCTGCACTGTATTTCAGCTCCTCTTCGGCATTGGTGCAGTCATTACATTTCTTGGCCGGATTAAAGCTACAGTGCCCGGAGCAGTAGACCGGCGTTTTCGCGGCAAAGGAGAGACGCATCAGCGCCAGAAAAGCGGCGTCATAGCTGAGCGTCAGACGGGAAAGGGGGCCGAAATACCGACCCAGAGCCTTGCAGACCGAACAGTAGATCCCTCGGTAGGCCTCATATTCCTTTACCTTCATCTCAGGCTTATTGGCTCTGATATAGCCGAACATTTCTTTTCCCCGTTTCCGTAAAATATGCTCTATTATATATTATTTCTCACCGATTGTAAACCTCAAAATTTAAACCAAGTCTAAAAACAAATAAATTGTTGATTATTTTGCAGGAATATACTATAATGATGTCAGAATCTGACTGACGGAGGTAAAAATATGTCGATCACCAAAAAAGATGCTTATTATATTTCCTCAACGGGAATCAATAAAATCCATTGCTGTATCTGGCAGGACGAAGAGATTCAGCCTATCGGCGTTTTCCAGATTGCCCACGGCGTCTCCGAGCACATCGAACGCTATGATGAATTTGCCCGTTTTCTTGCAGGCAACGGCTATATCGTCTGCGGAAATGACCATCTCGGCCACGGCAAAAGCGTCGAATCGCCGGAAGATCTGGGCTTCTTTGCCGAAGAGGACGGAGACCGGCATCTTGTAGAGGATATGCACATTCTCTATACGATCATGCACAAACGCTATCCGGAGCTGCCCTATTATATGCTGGGACACAGCATGGGCTCTTTCTGCGTGCGTGTTTATGCCACTTCTTTTGCCCATGAGCTCAGCGGTATCATACTCTGCGCCACCGGCGAGCTGCCGTCGGCAGCAGTGGTTCTGGAAGAACCTCTGAAACTGCTTTGCAAAAAAATGGGTGCTAGAGCCGCCGTTTCCAACGCCCCGATCAATTTTGTTCTCAAAACCGTAATCAAGGATGCAAAGTCACATCTTGACTGGATCAGCTGCCGAGAAGAAAATCTCGATCTGTACAGAGCAGATCCTCTGTGCGGTGCCGATCTGAAGCTGGGCGGTATGCGTGACCTCGTGGCGATCGCCAACTCCGCCTGCACCGATGAATGGGCGTATCTCATTCCGCCGACACTGCCCATTCTCATCATTTCCGGAGCCAAGGATATCATTGGCTTCAACGGACGCGGCGTCATCAATGTCTGCGACAATCTGGAGGAGGCAGGCCATGAGCCGAAGGTCATTCTCTATCCCGGAGACAGACATGAAATCCTAAACGAGGACGACAGAGAGAATGTTTACCATGACATTCTGCAGTGGCTCGGCGAGACCAAAGAGATTAATGCAGCTTTACATTAATCTCAGCAAACGCAAATCAGCCTCAGATAAGCGGTGAAAACCGTTTATCTGAGGCTTTTTTCATCGAAACATCAAATGATAGAAAAGATCGGGAGAAACCCAAGTGAGTTTCTCCCAATGATTCATTTTGCGTTAAGATTTACCGATAATCCTTAGTGTGCCACACCGCATTTGCAGGTGTTATTGCCGAAGAGGTGCCAGAAAATTCTCACGATAACATACAGGAACTTACCGAAGAAATCTGTTCTGTGGCACAGACAGTCGCAGTTTGCCGTGGGATCCTCGGGCTCTTCAGGCTCTTCCGCCTTGACGCTGTCGATATCCACGATAACCAGATCGCCCAGTTCATCGGCCATGAAGCAGAGATAACCGTCGTTATATTCGGCCTCAATCTTTATCAGCTTTGAGGTTCCGATATCTTTGGTGAAAAGATCGGTGGTGTTCAGACTGAAACCGTCGGGCAGCTTGATCTTGACATAGACCGGACTGGTAGGATCCAGAGGTGTCTCTCCGTTTTTCGGCAGAACGCCGATTCTGAGACCCTTGACTCTGGTATACTCAATCTTGAAGTAGTCGTTGCCGTCAAATTCCTCGACGGAAAGGCTCACATCATAAAGTCCGAAAGTGCCCTCGGTGTATTCAATGATGACGCCGTTGGCCTCGTCACTGAGCGTGAAGCTCTTGAGTCTGGGTATGACTTCGGTTTCCGAAGCGGTGCAGCCCTCATTGACGCAGGTACGCTTTTTCAGGCCGTCCTTGGCAATGGTGGCAGTCTTCACAACTTCCCATTCGCCGTATTCATGCTGATTGGTGGCAGGAATGAGTGTGATGGTGGCCTCGTAGATGGCGCCGCAGAATTTACAGTGCATAGACTTCTGACCGGGATTGATGCAGGTGGGCTCAAAGTCTATTTCATAGGTGCTGTTGTAGATATGTTTTCCCGTTGCCGGTACGGTGACGATCTCGCCCTTGACCGCACCGCAGACAGCGCATTTTTCATAGGCTTCGCAGCCGTCCTCAACACAGGTAGGCAACTTGGCGTCAACGGTTTCATAAGTATGCGCGGCCATGGGAATGGCCTCATTCTTGACTGCGTCGCAGCGTGCGCAGACATAGTGTCCTGCGCCCTCTTCGGTGCAGGTGGGAGCCTGATCAACAATGATCTCACCGCTGAAATCGTGATTGTCAGGATCTATTTCCGTTGTCTCGGATTTCGTCGCATCGCAAACCGTGCAGACATATACGGTGGTGCCGGTTTCGGTGCAGGTGGCGACGACGGTCTTTTCCTTATCAACAGCAAAATCATGGTTGCCCGTTGCACTGATCTCCTCGCCGCTTTCCAGCAGAGCGTCACAGCCGGAACAGTAGGTATCACCGGTATAACCTTTAGCGCCGCAGGTGGCCGCCTTTTCGTCTTGGAGATAGGTTTCTCCGATATGGTTTTCGGGATCCACCGGTGTCATGCTGCCCTCTTTTACCATTTTCTGACAGGCGGGGCAAACGAGATCGCCGCTGTAGCCCTCATCCTTACAGGTGGCTTTCACTGCGCCAACCGGAAGAGGCTCACTGGAATGGTTACTCGAGTCAATGGGAACAACTCTTGTAAGCGTAGCTTTTTCGCACTTGCATTTTGCTTCGGCAAGGCCCGTAGCAACACAGGTGGCCGGTTCTGTGACGACATAAGCGTCGTCACTGGCGTAGTGCTCCTTGGCCGAAATGGTGATCACATCAGTCACGGCAGAGCACGGTTTGCCGGTCTCGTCTATATTGGTACAGCATCTGGCTTTTGTGCCGGCGACACCGCAATACGGCTCGTCAATGACGGAAAACTCTGCACTATAAGCATGGGCATCTTCATCAACAGGGAGAGATACCTCTTTGGTATAGTCGCACTTGGTGCACTGATATACGGCGCTGCCGGTTTTCATACAGGTGGCCGGCGTGCTTTTGATGGGAGTGTCACCCATAGCGTGTTCCGTTTCAGCAATATCCCCAAAAAACTGAATAAAGCCGCAAACCTTACATTTTATGCCGTATTGGCACATTTTTTTACCGTTTTCAACCTTAGCATAGATTTCCATCTCGCCGTTATCGTGTCCGGTAATTTCATCAACATCGTATATCATGGAAATGCCGCAGAGCTCGCAGGTCTTTTTAGCCTTTCCTTTTTCTGTGCAAGTATCGGGCTCGATGATCTCCTCATCGCCCCACTGGTGGGCATCGGGATCAATATCAATAGAAATCTGACTGTCGGGTTTTATGGCATTACAAACGAGACAATGAATGGAGGCCGAGCCTGCTTCTTTACAGGTAGGTTCTTGATCCGTTGTCCGCTGAGTGTTCCATGAGTGGTTGCCGGTGGCAGGAATGGTAAAGCTCTCCTGTTCCTCACAGTCCTCACGGGTGCAGACCCTATAACCGCTGCCGTCTTCTCCGCAGGTAGCTTCCTTTACGGTGATGGGCTCTCCGGTGAAATCATGACCGAGAGCAGGAATCTCTTCACCGCCGGAAATGTGAGTGCCGCAAACAGAGCAAATCACTTCGTCCTCTTTACCGGCCTCAGTGCAGGTGGCGGCAGTACCTTTTACGGTTTCCTGCGTATGTTCACCAACAGGAGCGATTGACACAGGTTCTGAGTCCGCACCGCAGACCTTACAGACATGGTGACCACTACCCTCTATACCGCAGTTGGGCTGCTTATCTATCTTCAACTCTCCGGTGAAATCATGACCCTTGGCAGGAATCTCTTCGCCGCCGGAAATGTGTGCCTTACAAACCGAGCAAATCACTTCGTCTGCTTTGCCTGCTTCAGTACAAGTGGCGGCATAACCTGTTACAGTTTCCTCTGTATGTTTACCGGTGGCCGGAATTACCACGGCCTCTGACTCTGCCTCACAGCGTGTACATTTATAATGACCGCTACCGTCAACGGCACAAGTGGGATCCGTGTCCGTAATCAGATTGGTTTCATCGAAATTATGACCGAGAGCCTCCGTGGCGCCACCCTGCTCGATGATCTTCCCGCAGTCGGGGCACTTTTTGCTGTCGGCTGTGCCGGTTTCAGTGCAGGAGGCCGGTGTGCCGGGTACGGTCTCCAGCTCTGCGGCATGGCCCTTGGCGTCGATCTCCTCAGTGTAGCTCAGGCCACAGACGGAGCAGGCATAGGTCGCTACGCCCTTTTCCTCGCACTGAGGTTCCGTGGTGACGGTGCGGACATAGGTGTGATCCGTTGTTTCATAATGAATAGCCGCATCGGTGAGCTTGCTGTTGCCCGAAGCAATGGAAATGGCCTTCCACTGAGCCTCGGTGCCGGCATAGAAAACATATTTGAGATTGTCACAACCGAAATAGAAAACATACTGACCGACAGCGGTGATGCTGACGGGAATCGTGACGCTCTCGATGTCCTTGCCGTTGAAAACGGAGCTATTGAGGGCTACCACACTTTTGCCGTTATATTCCGACGGGATCACGACATCCTTATCCGAACCCTTATAGCTGAAAATGCCATAGGCTTCTCCGTCGTTGACCAGCTCATAGCCAAATTCATCGGCAGAGCTGCCCAGACTGGCAAAAGGTACTGCCGTCACTATCATCAGCAACGCAAGCATCAGTGAACACAGCTTTTTGAATGATCTGTTCATGTTTTGAATTCCTCCCTTTTAGAACTGAAATGAAACTCAATTTTCATTAATTGTATCATGGAAATTATAACCGACTATATGAGAATTGTCAATAATTTGGTCATGAATTTCACATGACAGCACATAATTTTAATAATTTAGCGAAGTTTCTCAATCATTCTGTCAGGGAAGTTACCGATCAGCGCATCAACTCCCATGGCGGAAAGTCTCTCGATGTCCTCGTATTCGTTGACAGTCCAGGTGTTGATCTCACAGCCGGCGGTGTGCATTTCATCAACCACTGCCTGAGAAAGGCTCAGATGGAGAGGATGACAGCACTGCACATTATTCTCGGCCGTGTATTTGCCGTAATTGATCAGCCAGCTCTCACAGAGAAAGCCGCGCTTGATCTCCGGCGCGATCTGCGCACATCTGAGAATGGTGTAATGATTGAAGGAGGAAAGAATAATCTTTTCCTCGAGATGGAATTCACGGATCATGTCAATGGTCTTCTGCTCGATGGTGGGATACTCGAAAATTCCCGTTTTCAGTTCAATATTGGTGATCACATCGGTGTCCTTGACCAGTTCAAAATACTCCCTGAGGGTAGGAATTTTGTTCACGCCGTAAACACCCCGGAAGCCCGCCGAAGCATCAAAGGCCGAGAGCTCCTCATAAGTCATGTCGCGGACAAGGCCCTGACCGTTACAGGTGCGCCGGATATCCTCGTCATGAATGATCACCAGAACATTGTCTTTCGTCAGATGAACATCCAGTTCGATACCGTCAACGCCGATTTCCACCGCCTTGCTGAAAGCAAGCATGGTGTTTTCCGGATACTTTCCGCTGAAACCTCTGTGTGCAAAAATTTTTGACATGGATAACACTTCTTTCACTATATTATTTTTTACATATCAAAGAAAAGGATCTGCCTGGTTTCCGGCAGAGAACCGAAAGCGCCCACCTGACGCAAAGCCTCCACGGTGGCGGTAGATGCGCCTGCCTTCTGGGCAAAATCATCAATGGAGACGAACTCGCTGACCCCCTCCCGGGCATTGGCCAGCGCAATGGCGGCATTTTCGCCTACGCCGCTGAGGGCGCCGAAGGGCATACGGATCTTTCCGTCCTCGATCTGATAGACGGTGGCGTCGGATTTATAGATATCCACCGGCAAAAGCTCGATGCCTCTGGCCATCATCTCATTGACCACCTGAAGAGACGGATACATATTGATTTCCTTGGGCTGGGCTTCCTTGCCCCTGCGCTTGATATCCGCCATCAGCTCCTTGACGGCTCCCCTGCCCTTGAGCACGGTGGCCGCGTCAATATCGCCTCCGCGAACAGTCATATAGGCGGCGTAATACTCCAGCGGATAATAGATTTTATACCAGCCAAGACGCAGAGCCGCGCTGACATAGGCGGCGGCATGAGCCTTGGGGAACATATACTGAATCTTCATACAGGAGTCGATATACCACTGCTCGACGCCGTTTTCTTTCATGATCTGCTTGTGCTCATCGGTCAGCAGCTTCGTCGCATTGCCCTTACGGACAATTTCCATGATCTTGAAAGCGATACTCGGCTCAACGCCTTTGTGCATTAAGTAGACCATGATGTTGTCTCTTGTACCGATAACGCTGGAAATGGTGCAGGTGCCGTCACGGATCAGATCCTGGGCATTGCCCAGCCAAACGCCCGTACCGTGGGAAAGTCCCGAAACCTGCAGCAGATCGGAAAAGTTCTTGGGCTTGGCGTCAATGAGCATCTGTATAACAAAGGGTGTGCCCATTTCCGGGATCGACAGCGTTCCCAGCGGACAGTCGATATCCTCCGCCGTGACGCCTAAGGGCGCCGGGCTTTCCAGCAGCTCATAGACCTTGGGATCGCAAATATCGGTCTCCATGACGGGTATGCCCGTCAGATCCTCCAGGTGCTTATAAAGTGAGGGAACATCATGACCTAGATTATCGAGCTTCAAAATCGTATCATGCAAAGCATGGAAGTCGAAGTGGGTGGTCTTGGTGTCGCTTTTGGCGTCATCGGCCGGGTGCTGAATGGGGGTGAAATCCGAATACTCAAAGGCATCGGGAACAACAACCATGCCGCCGGGGTGCTGACCGGTGGTACGCTTGACGCCGGTGCAGCCGATGGTCAGCCTGTCCTCTTCGGCGCGGGAAACCACCTGACCCCTTTCCGCCAGATACTTTTTGACATAGCCGTAAGCGGTCTTATCTGCCACGCTGGCGATGGTGCCGGCCTTGAAAACATGACCGTCACCGAAGAGAGTCTCTGTGTATTTATGGGCTCTTGACTGATATTCGCCGGAGAAATTCAGGTCGATATCCGGGCTCTTGTCGCCCTTGAAGCCAAGGAAAGTCTCAAAAGGAATGTCATGTCCGTCCCGGACAAGGGGCGTACCGCAGTTCGGGCAGTTCTTCGGCGGAAGATCATAGCCGGAGCCCACCTCGCCCTTGAGGAAAAACTCACTGTAACGGCACTCGGGACAGCGGTAATGGGGCGCCAGAGGGTTGACCTCGGAAATACCCGAAGCATTGGCGACATAGGAGGAACCGACAGAACCTCGTGAACCGACATGGTAGCCGTGTTCCTCAGAGTTCTGCACCAGCTTCTGCGCGATCATATAAAGAACGCCGAAACCGTGCTTAATAATAGAGGTCAGCTCTTTTTCCAGACGCGCGGCAACATATTCCGGCACGGGATCGCCGTAGAGCTTTTTGGCCTTATCCCAGCAAAGGCGGGTCAGTTCCTCATCGGCACCCTCCAGGGACGGCGGGAAGTTACCGTTGGGTATGGGGATAATCTCCTCGATCATATCGGCAATCCTATTAGTATT
Source organism: Oscillospiraceae bacterium (assembly GCA_029013165.1). Lineage (GTDB taxonomy): Bacteria > Bacillota > Clostridia > Oscillospirales > Acutalibacteraceae > UBA6857. The sequence goes on from JAQXMV010000122.1 coordinate 8,479, forward strand.
ATCAATGACAATCTCTCTGGCTGTTTCTTCGCCGAGATAACTGAATTCGCCGAGCATTTCCTCAGTGGTACGGAAGAAAAGCGGCGGCTGATTGTCTGCGTCGGTGAAGCCCTGCCCCGCCATAAGAATGGCGCGGAACTTGGCGTCGCCCGGATCAATGAAATGCACATCACAGGTGGCAACAACGGGTTTTCCCAGCGCGTCGCCGATGCTGATGATGCGGCGGTTAAAATTCTGAATATCGGCAACAGACTGCACATGAGGGAAGCGTTCGCTTCGGATCATATATTCGTTGTTGCCGCAGGGCTGGATCTCTAGATAATCATAAAAGGAAGCGATTTTCAGCTGCTCCTCGCTGCTCTTTCCCTCCACCACGGCGCGGTAGAGTTCGCCTGCCTCGCAGGCGGAGCCGATGATCAGTCCCTCGCGGTATTTCATCAGCTCGCTTTTCGGAATGATCGGCCGGCGGTGAAAATACTCCAGGTTGGAAAGGGTGATGAGCTGATAGAGATTTTTCAGTCCCGTGAGATTTCTGACCAGAATGATCTGGTGGAAGTATTTGTTTTTGGCTTTTTTCCATTCGCTGAAGGGCACCTCGGTGTCGTCGATGAAATAGCCCTCCATGCCGTAAATGATCTTGATTTTTCCTTTGGCGGCCTTGACGGCTTCGGGATAGGCCTGAACGACGCCGTGATCGGTGATGGCCACAGCCTTGTGTCCCCAGTCAATAGCGCGCTTGACAAGAACCGACGCATCGGTGACACCGTCCATCATGGACATTTTGGTATGCAGATGAAGCTCGACTCTCTTTTTCTCGGCATTGTCTGCTTTCGGGATTTTCTCCACCAGACTGATGGCCCGGGGTGAAATGATATTTTCACCGGAGAACTTGTCAAAGCGCAGGTCTCCGCGAACAAGTACCGTGACACCGTTTTTGACCTTTTTCATGATGATGTCACAGTCTTCCTTGCGCTCAAAGACCTTGCAAGTATAAGAATATGTACTGTCGGTGATATTAAAGGTAATGATCAGGCTTCTGCCGTCGCGGGTCTCGCGGCTGTCCATGCCGAAAACATCGCCCCAGACCACACAGCTTCCCTCGTCCGGTGAGATTTCCGAGAGGGGTTTAGGATTTTTCGTGATCCGCGTGCCGTAAATCGGTTTAGCGGTTTCTAAATAAAGAGGAATCCCCTCCACGATCTTGTGCTCTTTTTCTTTGGGTACATGGAGGCTTTCCGGGTCAATTCCCTTGGAACGGAGATTCTCCTCCTCGGATCGGCGGATCATATCCGAAACCTCCGCATCGTCAATGGAGACCTCCGTCACGCCGCCGAAAACCACCTCGACCTGTCTCGAGAAGCGCCGCAAAACAATATCCTGCATGAGTTTATCGGCGCCGATGCTTTCGAGGACATCTTTGCCGCCGTGGGTCAGCTCAACGGAAAGTGTCTTTCCGTCGAAACTGCAGCGACTGCCGACAAAAAATCCGTTGCTGGCCGCCAGAGAAGCATTGACCTGACTGACCAGAGAGGCAAAATAGCCCTCGCTGAAACACTCGGGCGGCATGTGCGGCTCAATTACAACGGGTACACCGCCAAGACTCTGCGTCAGCAGAGCCTCGGCCGAATCCACGGCGCTCTGGGTGACCAGCCGCGGAAAGAACGCGTCGACGGTCACATTTCTGTGCGACGGCGACACGGTAACATTTCTGATTTCACATTCACTGAAAACTTCATGGAGTCCCTGATCTTCAAAGACCCCAAAAAGCTGTTCAAAATTATTATTCATGATTCTCTCCGAATTTCTTTGGCTTTCCTTACAAAAGCTCGATTTCCTTCATCAGCTCGTCAACGATTTGTTCCTCGGGAACCTTGCGCAGAACTTCTCCTTTTTTGAACAAAAGACCGCAACCGTCTCCGCCGGCAATGCCGATGTCGGCTTCCCGCGCTTCTCCCGGGCCGTTGACCACACAGCCCATGACCGCAACGGTGATATCCTTTTTCACACCGCGCAGTCTGTTTTCCACCTCTGCGGCCAAGGAAATCAGGTCGATCTTGGTTCTGCCGCAGGTGGGGCAGGAAACAAGCCTTGCACTGCCGCTGTCGAGTCCGATGCTCCTGAGAATATCAAAGCCGGCATAAACCTCCTCCACCGGATCAGCCGTGAGAGAGACGCGGATCGTGTCGCCGATGCCGCGGGTCAGCAGGGAACCGATGCCCACGGCGGACTTGACAAGTCCCATTCGTGCCGTTCCTGCCTCGGTGACGCCCAAATGAAGCGGATAATCACACATCTGCGCCACGAGTTCATAGGCGGCGATCATATTTCTGACATTCGATGACTTGATGGATATGACGATATCGTCGAAATCAAACTTTTCCAAAAGGCGCACATGATACATGGCGCTCTGTGCCATAGCTTCGGGCGTGGGGCCGCCGAACTGTTCCAGAATGTGCTTTTCCACCGAGCCGGAGTTGACGCCGATACGGATAGGTACCGATCTGCGGCGGCAGGCGTCGGCAACGGCTTTGACATTTTCGTCACAGCCGATATTGCCCGGATTGATCCGGATTTTATCGGCGCCGGCCTCGAGGCTAGCAAGAGCCAGTTTATAGTCAAAATGGATATCCGCAACAACAGGTATACGGACGCTGTTTTTCACAGCCGCCAGGGTGCTGACGCTCTCCCTGTCGGGCACGGCAATGCGTATGATCTCACAGCCTGCTTTTTCCAGCTTTTTTGCCTGTTCGATGTTACCCTCACTGTCATGGGCAGGCACATTGAGCATGGACTGAACGGTGATCTTGCTGTCCCCACCGATAAAAGTATTGCCTACCTTGACTTTTTTTGCGCTTCGTCTGTTCATGTTTTCCTCCGTATATCAGCTCTCCTCCCCTTTCACAGGAGAAAGGAGAGAAGAGAAAAAGAGTTCATTTAATAAAATCCTCTGCCGCTGATGAGCTTCCAGATATCACCTGCGGAAATCACTGCCATGAAAATCAGCAGTAATATCAGGCCGGCGGCGTGGATATAGCTTTCATATTTGGGGGGTATTTTCTTTCGGAAAATCAGCTCAAAGAACATGAAGAAAAGGTGTCCTCCGTCGAGAGCCGGAACCGGAAGAAGATTGAAAAGTCCGATATTAATGGTGATCATGGCCATGATCATGAAAAGCGAGCTCCAGTCAGCGGAAGCCGTACTCTCCTGAGCGATGTCGGTGATAACGGAGATCGTACCGATGGGGCCGGCCAAATCATTGAAGCCGTACTGTCCGCGCAGAAGATCAAAAAGGCTGAGATAGACCACCCGTCCGAGCGTCAGTGCATAGCGGAAACCGCCGCTTAAAACTGTGAGGAAACCCGTTTCCTCACCTAAAAGGACAAAGTCAACGACCGTCGCCGTGGCGAGCTTGGCCTGAGAGACGGTGATCTCCTGTCCCTGACGCTCCAGCACAAAATCATAGGTATAATCCTCATCGGCGCTGATCTGCGCATAGAGCTCTTCTCCGGTGCTGACGCTGACGCCGTTGACCGAGAGAATCTTATCACCGTTGTCCAGTCCCGCATCTTTCATCTTGCCGCTGACATCGCTGATGACGCACTCGGGAGAATAGGAAAAATTGCCGGCTGTGCGTTTGCCGAAGTGTACCTCGGGCAGTGTGATTTTCTCACCGTTGCGGCGCACTACAATTTCATAAGTACCGCTGGTGTTTCTCTGCATGAGGAAACTGATATCATAATCGGAAAAGACATGCTTTCCGTCGATTTCCAGAATCTCGTCGCCCTGCGCAAGACCCTCCTGCTGACAGCTGACGGCACCGTCATAAAACTGCAGAATCTCTCTCGTTCCCGTCAGTTCCTCACTGCCGACGAGGAAAAAGCAGATAATCAGTCCGAGAATGAGGTTAAAGACAGCGCCGGCAGAAATGATAATCATTCTTTTCCAGACTTTCTGATTGCAGTAAGCCCGGGAGTCCTCGCTGTTTTCCTCCTCGCCCTCCATGCTCACAAAGCCGCCGATGGGGAAAAGGCGCAGAGCGTATTTGGTTTCCTTGCCCTGTTTTTTCAGAATAGTGGGGCCCATGCCGATGGCAAATTCATTGACCTTGACGCCAAAGAGCTTGGCAAAAAGGAAGTGACCCACCTCATGTATAATAATGATCAGGCCGAAAAACAACACCGCAATGAGTATGGGTATGATCTTAGCCTTGACGGCGGCAAAACTGACAAGAAGATTAAAGTCTATATTCATCGTATTCCCTTTCATATGCCCGAAAAGGGGCTGTTCATTTTTCCGGCTGTCCTCACGGACGGGCAAGGAGCGCCTTGGCTCTCTCCCGTGCGGCGGCGTCAGCCTCTAAAACATCCTCGAGGCGATAGCCCGACGATGCCGGTGTGATCTCCATCACCCGTTCCACGGTATCGGCAATTTCAAGGAAGCCGATCTTGCCGCAGCGGAAAAGATAGTTAGCCATCTCGTTGGCTCCGTTGGCCACACAGGGGAAAAGTCCGCCCCGTGTGATCGCCTCACGGCAGACCTCGAGACAGCGGAAGGTCTCGTAGTCCGGTCGATAGAAAGTGAGATGGCTGTGCTCCCAGAGATTGAGCTTTTTCACCGGAGAGGGATATCTTTCCGGATAAGTCAGCGCATATTGAATGGGTATGCGCATATCCGGCTCACCCAGCTGTGCGATCACGGAATTGTCCCGATATTCAATCAGAGAGTGCACCACACTTTCTCTGTGAATGACAATATCAATCATGGACGGCTCCACACCGAAAAGCCACACGGCTTCGATAAGTTCCAGTCCCTTATTCATCATCGTGGCGCTGTCCACGGTGATTTTGGCGCCCATGGACCAATTCGGATGATGAAGCGCCTGTGAGAGAGTGACATTTTCCAGTTCCTCTCTCTTTTTCCCGAAGAAAGGACCGCCGGAGGCCGTTAATATAATTGACTTGAGCTCCTCTTTTTTATTCATACCCTGCAGGCACTGAAAGATGGCGCTGTGTTCACTGTCGACGGGCAGGATCGCCACGCCTTTTTCGGCGGCGCGGCTCATGACCAGCTCACCGCCGGCGACCAGTGTTTCTTTGTTTGCCAGGGCCACGGTTTTTCCGCAGTCAATGGCCGTGAGGGTCGGACGAAGTCCGGCAATGCCCACCACGGCGTTGATGACAGTGTCTGCCTCCGGGGCAGCCGCGCAGGCGCAGACGCCCTCGGCGCCGGAATAGACCTTCGTATCGGTATCGGCCACCGCCGCACGCAGGGCGGACGCCGCCTTTTCATCGGCAAGGGCAGCATATTTCGGTTTGTATTTTCGGATCTGCTGTTCGAGCAGTTCCGCGTTTTTTTCTGCGCTCAGCGCAATAACCTCATATCCGCGCATCTCGGCCACATCGAGGGATTGGGTTCCGATGGAGCCGGTGGAGCCTAAAATAGAAAGCTTTTTACTCACGGCTTAAAACTTCCTTTCTGATTCTCATTTGACGAAAAACAGTCTGACAATGGCATAAAGCACCGGGAAGACGAAGGACCAACTGTCAAAACGATCCATGATGCCGCCGTGACCGGGCAAAATATTGCTGAAATCCTTGATGCCCACATTTCTTTTCAGTACCGAGGCCGCCAGGTCGCCCACCATGCTGACGCAGGAGAGCACGACGGAAATGGGAATTATGTAAAGATATTTCATGCTACTGTCGCCGAAAACCTGCTGCTGCCAGAAGTGCATACCGATCAGATCGAAGCAAAAGAGGATAAACACATTCAGCAGGGCAGCGATCACAACGCCACCCACAGCGCCCTCAATGGTCTTTTTCGGGCTGATCTCCGGGCACATTTTATGCTTGCCGAAGCGTTTGCCCACGAGATAGGCAAAGGAATCCGTCAGCCATGCACAGGCAAAACCCAAAGCAACCAAATAGATCCCGTCATAGTGAATGAATTGATCCGACAGCAGATAGATGCCGTTGAGCCTGATGAGGCAGGAAAAGGCATAAGACAAAGCCGCGGAAGAAAAGAATGCAGTCATAGCATGGATAAAGGTGATTTTTTTGTGGTCAAAAACCGTCAGGGAAAGCAAAACAATGGCATAGAGACTGAGCCAAACACCGATGTTCTTCGGCTCGGCGGCGAAGCCCACGCTCAGCACATATCCCATGTCAGCCGCAACGGCAAGACCGATGAGCAGCTTACTGCGGCTACCAACAGCTTTAATGACCTCCGCACAGGCGGCAGCGGAAAGCGCCGCCATCACGAGGCTGATGACCGGCGTCAGATTCATCATCACCGCGATCATGAAGAACACCAGTACCGTGCAAATGATAATCGTCGATCCGGTTCTCTCGTTTTTAAAGTGGATACCCTTTTTCTTTTTTGGGCTTTTACTGTTCATAAACATTCATGCCTTCCTTGATTTATTGGGCGTTGCCGAAGCGGCGGTCCCTTTTTCCGTAAGCCTCAATGGCTCTGTCCAGATCCTGCGGCGTATAATCGGGCCACAGAACATCGTCGATATAAAACTCGGAATAGGCCGACTGCCACAGCAGGAAATTCGAGAGTCGGTATTCACCGCTGGGTCTGATAATCAGATCCGGATCCGGCTGACCGGCCGTGTAAAGTCTGGCTCCGATCATTTCCTCGTCAATATCATCTATATCAATATCACCGCGTTTTATTCCGCGGGCGATCTCTTTTACGGATTCGGTAATCTCGGCTCTGCCGCCGTAATTGACAGCGATGTTAATAAAAACCTTGTCCTTATCGGCACTGCGTTTCTCCACGGTATCCATGAGCTTGACGATATCCTTGGGCATACCGGCACGAGAGCCAATGAAGCGTATGCGGCAGCCCAGCTCTTCATTTTCCGCGAAGCGAATGCGCATTTCCTCGAGATATTGCCGCAGCAGAGTCATGATGGCGGCAACCTCAACCTTGGAGCGTTTCCAGTTTTCCGTGGAAAAAGCATAAAAGGTCACATGCTTGATTCCGATGTCGATGCAATACTGGGTAATTGTCCGGAATACCTCTGCGCCGACCTTGTGTCCCTCGTAGCGTTTGAGTCCTCTCTGTTTGGCCCAGCGGCCGTTTCCGTCCATAATGATGGCGATGTGCCGGGGCAAAACTGCGAATTTATTTTCCATAAGCTATCCTTCGGTAACCGCAGGGAGCGCAAAAAACTCTCTGCGGACATATCCTTTCCCGATATTAAAACACAGTTAAATTAGCTCAGCCTTAAAATGACGATACAGTGGCTGAAAAATCAGCCACTGCAGCTTGTCGAAAAAGTATTTTTCGACAAGCTGGAGACTGCCGAGAAATGATGGCCGATGCCGTTTTCTTCGAGCGACAGGTGTTAGGGTGCCCACATATAAAACCTA